>NZ_JARVSL010000023.1:0-119211 GCF_030209215.1 Pseudomonas sp. efr-133-TYG-23
CCGTGATGTCTTCACCTGCCGGAATCAACCCCAGCTCGATAGGGCTGACATCGGGGGCCGGCATCAAGACCTTGGTGCCGACCACGGTGATGGTAGTGCTGCCCGATTGCCCCAGCGACACGCCGGCGGCGGTTTGCCACTCGAACGATACCCGAAATGAGCCGCCAACCCATTGAGCGATGATGCTGGCATCCACCGGAACAAAGGTGAAACCGAGGTTCTTGTCGGTAACCGGCTGCAGCACAATTGTCTGGGTGGTGCCGTCTTCGAGCATCCCGAGCAACGTCACAATGATCTGATGCCTGGGGAGGGGGGACGGAAACTGTTTGTCTGTAAGGGCGATCACTTCGAAGGTTGAGCCACTCTGGGTATCGAAGTCGATCTGCCTGGATTCGAGCTCTTCGCCGTCCACCAGGAAAATCGGCGGTTCCAACAGCGAAGGGTCCAATTCGGCGTCCAGGAAATAAGGTTTGGAATACTGATACTTTACCCCGGAAAAGTTTTCCACCACATCATGCACACGAAACCGAAGGGTCACTTTCCCAAGTTGCCCCCCCTTATCAATGATCGATTTGGGCACAAAGACCCGAATCGGTCCTGACCCGGCCGCCTCAGCCGGGCTCACGGTATGCTGCACAAACTCGCCATCCCAGGACAGCTCGATGACATCGTTCTGGCGGATGTGTTCGTACAGATCAATCAGGCACCAAAGGCCGCCCACAACATCGCCTGCGCCAATATTCGATCCTTCGGGGAAGCCTTCTACGCGCATGACCAGGCCGGTATGCCACGGAATGCCGGGGTCTTTGTCCACACCACCGGGGCGGTCGGTCTTGATCAAAAGGGTTCGCACAGGAGAGGTGCTTTCATTGCCACTGCCTATGCGAATCACTCGACCATAACTGGACACCTCACCTTCAGGAATAAATTCGGAGGGGATGGCCAGGTACTGTTGGGGATTTGCCGAACTCCACACGTAATCTTCGGCAACGGGAAAAGTCAGGTCTTCAAGATAAAAAGCAAAATAGTCGAGAAAGTTGGGATTCAGCCATGTTTCAAACACGAACAGCGCATAAGGTCGTACATGGCGGATACCCAGACCGTAGGCCGCATTCTCAGGGTGGGCGGCGAGCTGGAGGTCGACCCAGGGGAAGGCCGAATATGGGTGATCCAGGTCTTCAATTCGTCGCGGTTCAGGGCGTTCCAGGCTGGGTGATTGATAGGGCACTGGAAGCGACGCGGCGGGTAGACCGCCCGAGATCGAATTGTTCTCGGGGTCAAGAGGGGTGTCGGACATGATGAATCTCCTGGCTGGGAGCGCGCTCAGGACTGGCGCGTTGAGCAAGGAGAATCAAACCCCCATCCGGGTGGGGTGGGTAACTGTCAGAATTGACAGTGGCGACGAATGGCAGCCGTTGGCGTCCCGTTGATGTGATTCAGCAACATCACACTTTCCCTTAAAAATTTTTTCACGCTGCGGGTGGGTGCAACGCCGGTGGTGTATCAGGTGCAGTAAATGTGGGAGGGGGCTTGTTGTGGTGAGCTTGCCCTGCGCTGGGCTGCGAAGCGGCCCTAAAACCTGGCAACAGCTCTGGCCTGGCACACCGCAGTGTCTGTAGAGAGGGCCGCTCCGCGCCCCAGCGCGGGGCAAGCCCGCTCACCACAAAAACCGCATTTTTTCAGGTTGCTAATAAGGTTTACACCAGACGCTCGCCAGCCACGCCTCCAGGTCGTGATACGACCCGTAGCGCGGCCCGTTCCAGCCTTCCTGGTTGTCACTGCGGATGGGGGAGGCGCCGGTGGTGTATCAGGTGCAGTAAATGTGGGAGGGGGCTTGCCCCCGATATCGGTGTATCAGTATCAGATGTGCTGACTGACCCACAGTCATCGGGGGCAAGCCCCCTCCCACATTGGTATGTATTGCCAAGCTATTGGTGAGGTTTGCGCCAGACGCTGGCCAGCCACGGCTGTTGTTCGCGAGGCAATCCGGCAGGGCGGTAGTAATGCTCCAGCTCCACGAACCCTGCGCTGGTCAGCAACGTCTGCCACGCCTCCAGGTCGTGATACGACCCGTAGCGCGGCCCGTTCCAGCCTTCCTGGTTGTCACCGCGCGGGTTGGAGCTGAACAGCACGCCCCCCGGTTTCAGCGCGGCATGCAGTTGCTTGAGTACCCGGGGCAATTCCTGTTTGGGGATATGAAACAGCACCGCATTGGCGAAGATGCCGTCGAAGCGCGCAGCGGGTAGTTGCAGCTTGAGGAAGTCTTGTTGCAGCACTTCGCAGCCGCTGTCCTCGCGCGCCATCTGCGCGAAACGCTCGGAGCCGTCGAGCCCTACGGCGATGTGGCCCAGGCGCGTAAAAGTCTGTAGATCGCGGCCAGGCCCGCAGCCAAAATCCAACACGGTAAACGGCGGCGCACCCTGGATATGCCGCAGCAAGGCGTCGATGTTCTGGCTCACATCGTGGTCGCGGGTGCCTTCGCGAAAGTCCTCGGCCACCTTGTTGTAGTGGCCGAGGGTGGTGGAGGTGATCTGGTCGAGGTCGTCGGGTTTGAGGGTCATGGCGAGCGATACCGGGCACTGAAAGGTCCCGACTATACCTCACCGTTTGTTCAGCACCCGCGCCAGGCGATCGCCGCTCACCTGAATCAGCACCACCAACGCCACCAGCAGCACGATCACCGTGAGCATGATCTGCGTATCGAAACGCTGGTAACCGTAGCGGTAGGCAATGTCCCCCAACCCACCGGCACCGATTGCGCCGGCCATGGCCGAGGAGTTGATCATGGTCACCAGGGTGATGGTGAAACCGCCGACAATCCCCGGCAACGCTTCGGGCAACAGCACATGCCAAATGATGTGCCAGCGCCGGCAGCCCATGGCCTGGGCGGCTTCGATCAGGCCGTGGTCGACTTCGCGCAGGCTCACCTCGGCGATCCGGGCAAAGAACGGCGTGGCAGCGATGGTCAACGGCACCACTGCGGCCCACACGCCGTAGGTGGTGCCGACGATCAGCCGAGTGAACGGGATCAGCGCCACCATCAGGATCAAAAACGGAATCGAGCGGAACAGATTGACGAACGCCCCCAGCGCCCGGTTCAACGCCGGCGCCTGGAAGATGCCGCCCTTGTCGCTGGTCACCAGGAACACCGCCAGCGGGATGCCCACCAGCAACGCGATCAACGATGACACGCCGACCATCAGCAGGGTGTCGAGGGCGCCCTGTACTAAACGATCAAACCACATAACCCAGCACCTCCACCTGTTGTGCAAAGCGCCCGGCGCGTTGGCGCAAGGCGTCGGCGCCGTGGGCCGAACCACTCACCGCCAGCAGCAATTGCCCCAGGGCGTGGCCTTGGATGCGCTCCACTCCGCCATGCAGCAAACGCACGCGCCCGCCCAGTGCGCTGAATAGCGCGGCCAGGTCCGGCTCGTCGGCGGCGCTGCCGGTGAACTGCACGCGCAGTACCACCGCCGCCTCGGCAGAGGCTGGCTGGTCCTGCAAGCGCGCTTGCAGCTCCGGCGGCAAACCTTGTTGCAGCGGTGCCAGCAGGGTTTTGCTGACCTCATGCTGCGGATCGCCGAACACCTGCCACACCGGGCCTTGCTCGACGATGCGTCCATGCTCCAGCACTACCACGCGGTCGCAGATTTCGCGGATCACCGCCATCTCATGGGTGATCAGTACGATAGTCAGGCCCAGGCGCCGGTTGATCTCGCGCAGCAGGCCAAGGATCGACTGGGTGGTTTCCGGGTCGAGGGCCGAGGTGGCCTCGTCGCACAGCAGGATTTGCGGGTCGTGCACCAGCGCGCGGGCGATGCCCACCCGTTGTTTCTGCCCGCCGGAGAGCTGCGCCGGGTAAGCCTGATGCTTGTCCTTGAGCCCCACCAATTCCAGCAGCTCGCGCACCTTCTGCTCGCGCTGCAGCTTGGCCACGCCGGCTACCTTGAGCGGCAGCTCGACGTTCTGCCATACGGTCTTGGCCGACATCAGGTTGAAGTGCTGGAAGATCATGCCGATGCGCCGCCGCAGCGCCACCAGGTGGTCTTCGTCGAAGTCGCCGATGTCCACCTGATCGATCAGCACGCGCCCGCTGCTGGGTTGTTCAAGCCGGTTGATGGTGCGGATCAGTGATGACTTACCGGCGCCGCTGCGGCCGATAATGCCAAACACTTCACCACGCTGGATCGCCAGGTCGATGCCTTGCAGCGCATGCACGCTGCCGTCGTAGGTCTTACCCAGGTTGATAAAGCGCACATGGGCGCGGTTCAGGTGCGGATGCAGCTCGGTCTGCTCGGCGTCCCTGGGCGGTAAACCCAGGTCGCGCAAATGTGCGTGGGCGACGGTCATGTTCAGCCCTCCCAACCGACTTGGTAGAGCTTGCCGAGGGATTTATCCAGCGCGGCGCGCACCACCGGCGAGTGCTGGTAGATGTCGACGAACTTGATCACCCGTGGGTCGGTTTTGCTGTTGGGCTGAACCACAAACTGGATCACGTATTCGGGATGGTCGAGGCCGTCGAACAGCAGCGCCGACTCGGCATCGAAGGTCTTGGACAAGCGGATATAGGCCGGGTAGCCCTGCACCAGGTCCGCATCGTCATAGGCGCGTACCAGTTGCACGGCTTCCACTTGCAGGATCTTGATGTGTTTCGGGTTGGCGACGATGTCTTCTTCGGTGGCCTTGTAACCCACCCCCGGCTTGAGGGTGATCAAGCCCGCCTTGGCCAGCAATTGCAGGCCGCGACCGCTGTTGATCGGGTCGTTGGCAATCGCCACGCTGGCGCCTTGGGGCAGGTCGGCGAAGCTTTTATATTTTTTCGAATACAACCCAACGTTGTTGATGATGCCCGGCGCATACGGCACCAGGTCAAACCCGGCGGCGGCCTTGGCGTTTTCCAGGAACGGGATGTGCTGGAAGTAATTCACATCGATGTCGCCCGCCGCCAGGCTGACATTCGGTGCGATCCAGTCGGTGAACTCCACCAGCTCGACCTTCAAGCCTTGCTTGCCGGCTTCGGCCACGGCGGCCTCCAGCGGAATCGCAAAGGCTGCGGTGGTGCCGACTTTCAGCGGTGCGTCGGCGGCGAACACCGTCGAGCTGAACAGCCCGAAGGCCAGGGCCAGTGCTTTGACTGGGTTATTGATCAGTGTCTTTTTCATAGTGGTTTCCAGTCATCAGGGATCAGGGCAAACAAGGCAGTTGTACGGTGGGAGGTGCCCTCCCAGATCTTTTGATCAGGGGCGGTACGTAGAGCCGGTGTGTTGGTCGGGTAGGCGGGCGCTGGCGTGAAAGACTTTTTCACGCAGGGTGCCTTGCTCATATTCAGTCTTGTACGACCCGCGCCGCTGCAACTCCGGCACCACCAGGTCGATGAAGTCCACGTAGCTTTCCGGGGTCACGATGCGCGTGAGGTTGAAGCCATCCAGCCCGGTTTCGTTGATCCACGACTCCAGCTCATCGGCCACCTGTTGGGGCGAGCCCACCAGGGTGATGTAGCGCCCGCCCAGGGCGTGCTGGTCCAGCAATTTGCGGCGGGTCCAATCGTTGTTTTGCAGGGTTTTGGTGGCCGATTGAATGGCGTTGCTCTTCACGTACTGGATCGGTTCGTCGAGTTCGTACTGGGAAAAGTCGATGCCGGTGGAGGCCGAAAAGTGCGCCACGCCCGCTTCCGCGCTGGCGTAGCTCAGGTACTCGGCGTGTTTCTCCCAGGCCAGGGCTTCGGTGGCGCCGACGATCACATTGATGCCCATGAACACCTTGATGTCCTCGGGGTTGCGCCCGGCTTTGAGCGCGCTGGCGCGCACTTTGTCCACCTGCACCTTGGTCGCGGCTTTGTTCTGCCCGCTGATAAACACGCACTCGGCGTGTTGCCCGGCGAAGGCCAAGCCGCGCTCGGAACTGCCGGCCTGAAACAACACCGGTGTGCGTTGCGGTGACGGCTCGCACAGGTGATAACCCTCCACCTGATAGAACTCGCCGCGATGCTCGACCTTATGCACCTTGCCCGGTTGCGCGTAGACCCGTTGCTGCGGGTCGTTGAGCACTGCGTCGTCTTCCCAACTGCCCTCCCACAGTTTGTAGAGCACCTGCAGGTACTCATCGGCCTGGTCGTAGCGGCGGTCATGCTCGACTTGTTCGGTCAGGCCCATGGCCTTGGCGGCGCTGTCCAGGTAGCCGGTGACGATGTTCCAGCCCACTCGGCCTTCGCTCAGGTGATCGAGGGTGGACATGCGCCGGGCGAACAGATACGGCGGCTCGTAGGTGAGGTTAGCGGTGAGGCCGAACCCCAGATGGCGGGTGACCGCGGCCATGGCCGAGACCAGCAGCAACGGGTCGTTGACCGGCAGTTGAATCGACTCCTTGAGCGGCACCTCGACCGATTGCTGGTAAACGTCATACACGCCGACGATATCGGCGATGAACAAACCATCGAACAATCCGCGCTCCAGGGTCTGCGCGAGATCGGTCCAGTAGGCCAGGGTTTTGTACTGGGTCGAGGTGTCCCGAGGATGGGTCCACAGGCCGTGGTTGATGTGCCCGATGCAGTTCATGTTGAAGGCATTGAGCAGGATTTTCTTTTTGCTCATCAGATCGTCCCCCGCAATGGCGGGTTGGCGTCGTTGAGGTAGTAATTGCCCACCGCGTGATACTTCCAGCGCACCGGGTCGTGCAGGGTGTGTACGCGTGCGTTGCGCCAGTGCCGATCCAGGCCGTGTTCAGCCAGGGTCGCCTGGCTGCCGGCCAGCTCGAACAAAGTGCTGCCGGCGGCCAGGGAAATCTCGGTGCTCAAGGCGCGCGCTTCGGCCACCGCAATCGAGGCGGCCGCGACGTGTTCGGCGCTGCTGTCGGCCTGGGCGCGGTCGAGGTATTCGCCGGCGCGCTCCAACAAGGCTTCGGTGGCATGCAGACGCACGCTCAGGTGGCCGAAGCTTTTCAGGGTCAGCGGGTCTTCGCTGGCTTTGTCGCTGGTGGCGTCGATCCACGGCCGGGTTTTGGTGCGCACAAAGTGCAGCGCATCTTCAAAGGCGGCGCGGGCGATGCCGGTGTCGATGGCGGCATGGAGGATCTGCGCCAGCGGGCCCACGGTGGTCGGGCGCTCGAAGGCGCTCTGGAACGGCACCACGTCCTGCGCCGCGACCCACACATTATCGAACACCACCGAACCACTGCCGGTGGTGCGCTGGCCGAAGCCGCTCCAGTCGTCGATTACGTTCAGGCCCTGGCTGTCGCGGGGCACAAAGGCCAGTTGCTGCACGCCGTGTTCGTCCACCACCGAGGTGGGAATGCGTTGGGCGTAGAGCGCGCCGGTGGCGTAGAACTTGCGCCCGTTGATGCGAAAACCATCGCCGTCGCGGGTCAGCGCCGTCACGCGGTCGTGGGCGGTTTTAGTGCCCAGTTCCGCCAGTGCATTGCCAAAACGCTGGCCGGCGAGTACCTCGGCGTACAGGCGCTGCTGCTGGGCGGCGCTGCCATTTACGCGCAGCACCTCCAGGGCATAGAAATGGTTCTGCGGGATTTGGCCCAGGGAGGCATCGGCCTGGGCGATCAGCGCGATGACCTTGGCCAGGGTCACGTTGGACACGCCGGCACCGCCGAAGGCTTTGGGCACGCTGATACCCCACAGCCCGGAGCGCGAGAACGCATCCAGCTCAGGCCACGGCAGGCGGCGCTCGCGGTCGCGCTGGGCGCTGTCGCGACGAAAGTCTTCGGCCAGGTCGCTGGCCACCACAAGGGCATGTTCGTCGCTGGTGATCACCGCGACGTTGGTCGAGAAAGGCATAGAGGTCTCCAGACGTCCGCTCGGTTAAATCCAGGAGTGTCGAGCGGGCAAGGTGCCGTTGAGGCGATACGCGCCCACCGCGTGATACTTCCAGCGCACCGGATCGTGCAGGGTGTGCACGCGGGCGTTGCGCCAGTGGCGGTCGAGGTTGAATTCGGCGAGGGTGGCGCGGCTGCCGGCCAGTTCGAAGAGCTTTTCGCTGACCAGCAGCGATACTTCGGTGGTCAGCACCTTGGCCTCGGCCACGGCAATCGACGCGCGCGCCGCCGACTGCGCAGTGATCGGCGCGGCGCTGACCTGGTCGAGTACCTGGCCGGCCTTGCGCAGCAGGGCTTCGGCAGCGTGCAGTTCGATGGTCAGCTTGCCGATATCGGCGATCACGTACGGGTCATCACTGGCGCGTTCGACCTTGGCGTCGATCCACGGGCGCGAGCGCTCACGCACGAAGGCGATGGTGTCTTGCAGCGCACCGCGGGCAATGCCGGCGTCAATGGCGGCCTGGATCAATTGCGAGACCGCGCCCTGGATGTTCGGGCTTTGGCCGAGGCGCCAGTTGTCCACCACCAGGTCGGCGTCCACCGGGACGCGATCGAGCAACACGGTGCCGCTGGCGGTGGTGCGTTGGCCGAACCCGGACCAGTCATCCACGATGCGCAGCCCTTGGGTGCCACGGCGCACGAAGGCCATGACTTGTTTGCCGTCGTCGTTGAGCGCCTTGATCGCAACCCAATGGGCAAACAGTGCGCCGGTGGAGTAGAACTTCTGGCCGCTGACCACATAACCGTCGCCTTGGGCGGTGAGGCGCGCCTTGAGCTCCAGGGTGTTTTTAGTCCCGCGTTCAGGGCCGCCGTTGCCGATGCGCCAACCGTCGAGCACGCTCTGGAACAGCTGCTTTTTCTGGCGCTCGGTGGCAGTGCCCTGCAACAGATGCAGGATGCCGAAGTGGTTTTGCGGGATCTGCCCCAACGCGGGGTCGGCCGCGCTGATGATCGCGAACACCTCGGCCAGGGTGGCGAAGGACACCTGCGGGCCGCCGTACTCGCGGGGAATAGAAATGCTGCCCAGCCCACTGCGGGTGAACTGTTCGATTTGCGCCCAAGGCAGTTTGCGTTGCTGGTCGCGCGTGGCGGCTTGCAGGCGCGCGGCCTGGGCCAGCTCATGGGCGGCGTCGAGCGCCTCTGCGTCGTTGCGCAGCACCACGGCCGGCAACAGCAAAGGCGCGACGTCCAGCTGAGTGACTGGGGGTGTAAGAGCCAAGTTAGACATCAGCGCCGCTCCTTGGCTGCACGCAATGCCCTGGCGTTGCGCACCGGGGTAATTCTGACCATACCGACCTCGCATTCAATGAAATTAAAAACAAAAATTCAGAGATGTCCGGTGGTCCGGTGCATATACCCTAAGCTTGTTAAATATTTAAATAAACTAACTTATAGGAATATGCATAGAAGGCGATCAGCCCGGTTCGCACGGGGAGCCGAGCGTCTGGGGCGCTAGGGCGTCACGGCCCGGGTCGGCCGTGACGACGTCGACGCCGCGATGCGCACCGTGCGTGACGGCGCCCAGTGCGAGGTGTTACCAACGCGATCCAGAATGCAGTACGTCACCTCCAGCCGGCAGTCGTCGCCCGCCTCCGCGATCACCGTCGCCGGCACCCAAACCTGCACGGCCAGGCCGATGCCGCGGGCCTGGATCTTCGGCAGATCCATGCGCACATCGCCCCAGCGCAGGGTGATGGCGTCGCCGGTAGTCATGTTCAGGTAGGGCTCAATGGTCAGCGGCACACCACGGCGTACCTGGCGACTGTTGACGCCGTAGCGGCGAATGGTCTCGGGCAGGCCGACGGGGGCCAGGTTCTGGTTTTCGTCGCTGTACAGCGCCGGGGGCTGGCCGCCTGGGGCGTTGGTCTTGACGCGCACCTGGGTCACGGCCGAGCGCGCCGGGCCGTGGCCCACCTGCATAACCTGGTAATACACCTGCGCCAGGCCGTCTTGCACAAAGCTCTCCGGCACCCGCAGGTGCGTGGGCGTGCCGACCTTGCACGCCGTGATCCGCCGCGAGGCGGCAAAGCAACGGTTCCAGAACAATTCGATCAGGTCGCCTTCGTCCATGCCGAGGTACGGCGCAATGGCAACCTGCAACTGGGTGGCCGCCCGAGCGTTGATGCCATATCGGTTGGCCTGGGGCAGCGTTGGGGCGGTGAGCGTGGGCGTCATAAGTCATCTCCTTGATGCAGCCAGCAGCAATCGTTCCGGCCCCTTGGCGCGGGTGCGCAGGGGGGCTGAAAGGCACGATTCAGTGAATAGCCGGGATAGGATCCAATCCTCTGAGGCCTAGATAAGAGGGTTGGCCAAGGAGCGTCAATGGCGGCAAAAGGCTAAACGGCGGGTTTGCGGATATTCAGAAGGGTCTGACTGGGAGGGGGATTTCAGGCGGCGCGAGGCAGGGCGTTTTATGCGGTTCGATGGGGCGTTGCTGTAGGAACGCGGGGTATGGCGAGGGCGCAGGCACCCTCGCCACAAACAGGCAGGCTCAGTGAGCGAGAAACTTGCTCAGGAACTGCCGTGTGCGTTCTTCCTTGGGGTTGGCGAACAACGCCTTGGCTTCGCCTTGCTCCACGATCACGCCCTTGTCGAAGAAGATCACGCGGTTGGCCACATCCCGGGCAAAGCTCATTTCGTGGGTGACGATGACCATGGTGCGCTTCTCTTCGGCCAGGCTACGGATGGTCGCCAGTACTTCGCCGACCAGCTCCGGGTCCAGCGCCGAGGTGGGTTCGTCGAACAGAATCACCTCCGGCTCCATGGCCAGCGCACGGGCAATCGCCACGCGCTGTTGCTGGCCGCCGGACAGGCGCCGTGGGTAGGCGTCTTCTTTGCCCGCCAACCCGACCCGAGCCAGCAGCTTGCGGCCCAGAGCCACCGCAGCCTCATGGGGCATCTTTTTGACCACGGTCGGGCCTTCGATGACGTTTTCCAGCGCGGTGCGGTGCGGGAACAGGTTGAAGCTCTGGAACACAAAACCCACATGTTGGCGCAGACGACGTATCAGGCCTTGCTGTTGGTTGATTGGGCGGCTGCCGTCGATCTCGATATCGCCCACCTTGATGCGTCCGCTGGTGGGCGTTTCGAGAAAGTTGAGGCAGCGCAGGAAGGTGGTTTTGCCGGAACCGCTGGGGCCGATGATGGCGATGACTTCGCCTTCCTTGACCTCCAGGTCGATGCCGGCGAGCACCACCTGACCGTTGAATTGTTTGGTCAGTTTTTCAACCACGATCATGCTTCAAGACTCCAGGTCATGCCGGTTGACCCGGTCTTCCAGGCGATTCTGAAAATGCGCCAGGATGCTGGCCAGGATCCAATAGATCAGCGCAGCGCTGAGGTACATGGTGAAAATTTCGAAGGTGCGCGCCGACACCAATTGCGCCTGGCGAAACAGCTCGGGGACCTGAATGGTGGCGGCCAGCGCCGTGTCCTTGACCAGCGAAATAAAACTGTTGCCCAACGGTGGCAGCGCTGTGCGCATGGCCTGCGGCAGGATGGCCCGGCGCAGGGTTTGCGCGCGGGTCATGCCGATACTGGCCGCTGCTTCCCACTGGCCGCGCTCGATTGAGCCGATGGCGGCACGCAGGATTTCACAGGCGTAAGCGGCCATGTTCAGCGAGAAGCCGATCAATGCCGCCGGAATCGGGTCCAGCTCGATGCCTACTTGTGGCAAGCCGTAGTAGATCAAAAACAGCTGCACCAGCAACGGCGTGCCGCGAAAGAACGACACATAGATCCGAGCAATCCCACGCACCGGCAAGAAGCGCGACAAGCGCATCAAGGCTAGGCCAAAGCCCAGCAGCAAACCGAAGAACATGCCGCCCAGGCTGAGGATCACCGTGTAGTACGCGCCCTTGAGCAGAAAGGGCGCGGAATCCAGTGCGAGTTGGAAACTTGCTTCCATTATTGAGTGACGTCAGCGTTGAAGTACTTCTCGGACAGCTTCTTCAAGGTGCCGTCGGCGCGCAGTTTGTCGAGGGCCTTGTTCACGGCGTCCAGCAGTTCAGGCTCGCCCTTGCGCAAGGCAATACCCGATTCCTGGCGCGAGAATGCTTCGCCGGCAGCGGCGGTGTCCTTAGCCTTCTTGGCATATTCCAGCGCGGCCAGGCGGTCGATCAGGATCGCGTCGATGCGGCCGATACGCAGGTCCTGGAACTTGGTCGGGTCGTCGTTATAAGTCTTGATGATGGCTTTGGGCTGGTTGTCCTTGAGCCATTGTTCGTAGTTGGTGCCCAGGCCCACGCCGACTTTCTTGCCGGCCAGGTCATCGGCGGTCTTGATGCTGTCCACATTCTTTTTCAGAACCAGCGCCTGAATCCCGGAAACGGTGTAGGGCTTGGAAAAATCGTACTTTTTCTTGCGCTCTTCAGAGATGGTGACCTGGTTGACCACCGCGTCCAGGCGTTTGGATTCCAGCGCGGCGAGGATGCCGTCCCATGGTGTGGCTTGCAGCTTGACCTTCACGCCCAGCTCTTTGGCCAGGGCTTCGGACAGCTCCACCTCGAAGCCACTGAGCTTGCCGCTTTCATCTTGGAAGCTGAAGGGTGGATAGGTACCTTCCAGGCCGATTTTGATCTCGCCGGCCTTCTTGATATTGGCCAATTGTTCGCCGGCCACAGCCTGACCCAACCAACCGGCACCGAGTGCCAGACCCAGCGTGCCAACCAGTAACGTGCGACGGAATGCAGAAATAGACATGAAGAGCCCCTGTGTTTTTTATGGTGAGCGAAGCAGGTGACGCAGTAGGCGTATCCTGCCTTAAAGCGCGAAGCGCGTCTTCGCCTGCGGCGCGACTATAAAGCCGGTTTTTAAGACTTGAAAATAATATAAATTCAAAATCATATTCTTTTTTAGAATATAAACTGTTTCTAATGTGGGAGGGGGCTTGCCCCCGATAGCTATAGTCCAGCCAGCGCATCTCTGACTGATAGGCCGCCATCGGGGGCAAGCCCCCTCCCACTTTTAACTGGTTTACTCAGTTGAACACCGCGTCATAGGCAAACAGCGCCGGCGCGCCGCCGGTGTGCAGGAAGATAATCGGCCCGTCCTCAAAGCGCTGACGCCCGATACCGTCGAGCAAACCCGCCATGGCTTTGCCGGTGTAGACCGGGTCGAGCAACAGACCTTCCTGGCTGGCCAATAGTTTGATCGCGGCCAATGTGCCGGCATTCGGCTCGCCGTAGCGCGGGGCAAAGTACTCATCCCACAGGATCACCTTGAACGCCTCGGGCAAGCCCACGCCCAGCAGCTCGGCGGTGCGCTCGGCCAGGCCCTGGACTTTCGGGAACTGTGCCTCTTCGGTACGCGATACGGTGACGCCGATGACGGGCAATTGCGGCAGTACCTCACTCAAGGCCAGCGCCAGACCGCTGTGCGTACCGGCACTGCCGGAGGCGAGCACCACGGCGGCGAAGTCGATGCCGCTGTCCTCGATCTGCGCGGCCAGCTCCAGCCCGGCGCGCACGTAGCCCAGGGCGCCCAACGCATTGGAGCCACCGATGGGCACCAGGTATGGCGTCTTGCCGTTGCTGCGCAGCCGGTCGGCGAGGGCGTTGAGCTGCTCGTCGACGTGATCGAGGTTTTCCACCAATTCCACCTTGGCGTCGAACAACTCCAGCAGCAGGCGATTGCCGTTGCCCAGGTAGTTCGGGTCGTCGGTGCCGGTAGGATTTTCCAACAGGGCGACGCAACCCAGGCCGAGTTTGGCGGCGAGGGCGGCGGTCTGGCGCACATGGTTGGACTGGATCGCGCCGGCGGTCACCAGGGTGTCGGCGCCTTGGGCGATGGCATCGGCGGCCAGGTATTCGAGCTTGCGCAGCTTATTGCCGCCCATGGCCAGCGGGGTGGTGTCGTCGCGTTTGACGTAGATATCCCGGCCCAGCCACGCCGATAGCCGTTCGAGTTTTTCCAGCGCGGTGGCACCGCCCAGCAGTTCCAGGCGGTCAAAACGGTCGAGCTGTTGTTTGATCATGGTTAAACACAGTGGCGAAGTAATGGGCCGACTATAGGCAGGCACTTTTCATCGGGCAACCGTCAATCGCTTATGTCCGATGGTTATGAGCATCGCACCATTGGTTCTTAATGTCGGTCGGTGCGCTTGCCGTAAAGTGATGGCCATTTTGTCAGGAGTGAAAACCGTGAGTGAGCGTTCCAGTCATTGGCAATTGCAGACCATCGTCAGCCAACTGCGCGGCGCCCGCGATCAGTGGCGCTCTCGCAATGGCCGCCTGAGCGGCGAGCATGGTGGGCGCGAGTTGCCCTCGCGCCAGGCCGTGGCGCAGATTCTTGAGTCGCTGTGCGGGGCGCTGTTCCCCATGCGCCTGGGCCCGGCGGACCTGCGTGAAGAAAGCGAGGATTTTTACGTCGGCCACACCCTCGATGTGGCCCTCAATGCCCTGCTCGCCCAGGCACGCCTGGAACTGCGCTACGCCGCGCGCCAGGGCGGTGAGGATGACAGTGACATCGACGCCCACGCCATCCGCCTGATCCAGGATTTCGCTCTGGCGCTCCCAGCCCTGCGCAGCCTGCTGGACACCGACGTGCTGGCTGCCTATCACGGCGACCCGGCCGCGCGCAGTGTGGATGAAGTGCTGCTGTGCTACCCGGGGATCCTGGCGGTGATTCACCATCGCCTGGCGCACCATTTGTACCGCGCCGGTTTGCCGTTGCTGGCACGCATCAGCGCGGAAATCGCCCATTCGGCCACCGGCATCGATATCCACCCCGGCGCGCAGATCGGCCCGAGTTTCTTTATCGACCACGGTACGGGCGTGGTGATCGGCGAGACCGCGATCATCGGCGAGCGCGTGCGCATCTACCAGGCAGTGACCCTGGGCGCCAAGCGCTTCCCGGCCGATGAAGATGGGCAGCTGCAGAAAGGCCACCCGCGCCATCCGATAGTCGAGGATGACGTGGTGATCTACGCCGGGGCGACCATCCTGGGGCGCATCACCATCGGCAAGGGCTCGACCATCGGCGGCAATGTGTGGCTGACCCGCAATGTGCCAGCGGGGGCGAATATCACTCAAGCGAATCTGCAACATGATGATGGGGCGCAGAAGTAGAGAACCTGCACGGGTCACCTGTGGGAGGAGGCTCACCACAAGTGACCTGTCAGCCACCGATACACTGACTGTATTCCACACCGGGGCGGTATTTCCGTGAGCAGTCGCTGAACGATTTCCTTTGCTCACCCGTCATACCGCTCAGCCCTGCGATTAGTCCAAAACCACCTATTCATGTTTAACTTGAACGTTCGTTCAAGTTAAACCGGTGGTTCGCTGCCCGCTCACAACAGGAGGCTTACCTTTGCTGAGTCTGTTTTTCCCAGCCACATTTCACGTCCCAGGGGTGCATCGCTCATGAGTGCATCGTCCACCCCTTCCAGCGGCCTGGTGCGCATGAATGCGCCCGTTTTCTACTTTGCCGCCACGGTTATTCTGCTGTTCGGCTTGACCGTTATCGCCATCCCACAACAGGCCGGTGCCTGGCTGCTGGCGGCGCAAAACTGGGCGGCCAATACGGTCGGCTGGTACTACATGCTGGCGATGACCCTGTATCTGGTCTTCGTGGTGGTCACCGCGTTATCGGGCTACGGCAAGATAAAACTCGGTGCCGACCACGACGAGCCCGAATTCAGTTACTTGTCCTGGGCCGGCATGCTGTTCGCCGCCGGCATCAGCATCACGCTGTTTTTCTTCTGCGTCTCGGAGCCGCTGACGCACCTGGTGCAACCGCCCCAAGGCGCGCCGATGAACGCCGACGCCGCGCGCCAGGCCATGCAGGTGCTGTTTCTGCACTGGGGCCTGCATGGCTGGGGTGTGTTCGCCTTTGTCGGCATGGCCCTGGCCTATTTCGCCTACCGGCATAACCTGCCGCTGGCGTTGCGCTCGGCGCTGTACCCGCTGATCGGCAAACGCATCAACGGCCCCATCGGTTATGCGGTGGATGGCTTTGGCATCATCGCCACGGTGTTCGGCCTGGGGGCCGACATGGGCTTCGGCGTGCTGCACCTCAACTCCGGTCTGGACTACCTGTTCGGCATCGCCCACACCCAGTGGATCCAGGTCGGGTTGATCACCCTGATGATGGGCGCTGCGATCTTGGTGGCCGTGGCCGGCGTGGACAAGGGCGTGCGGGTGATGTCCGACATCAACATGCTGCTGGCCTGCGCGCTGCTGCTGTTCGTGTTGTTCGCCGGGCCTACCCAGCACTTGCTCAACACTCTGATCCAGAACATCGGCGACTACCTCGGCGCCTTGCCGACCAAGAGTTTCGACGTCTACGCCTACAACAAACCCAGCGACTGGCTGGGCGGCTGGACGGTGTTCTACTGGGCTTGGTGGATCGCATGGTCGCCGTTCGTGGGTCTGTTTATCGCGCGGATTTCCCGTGGCCGCACCATCCGTGAATTCGTATTCGGCGTGCTGCTGATCCCGCTCGGCTTCACCCTGGCGTGGATGTCGATCTTCGGCAACAGCGCCATCGATCAAGTGCTCAACCACGGCATGGCGGCGCTCGGCCAATCGGCCATCGATAATCCATCGATGAGCCTTTACTTGTTGCTGGAAACCTACCCGTGGAGCAAGGCCGTCATCGCCGTCACGGTGTTTATCAGCTTTGTGTTCTTCGTGACGTCGGCCGACTCCGGCACTGTGGTGCTGTCGACGCTGTCGTCCAAGGGTGGCAACGCCGACGAAGACGGGCCGAAATGGCTGCGGGTGTTCTGGGGCGCGATGACGGCGCTGGTGACCAGCGCGTTGCTGTTCGCCGGCAGTATCGATTCGCTCAAGTCGGCGGTGGTGCTGACCTCGTTGCCGTTCTCGCTGATTCTGCTGCTGATGATGTGGGGGCTGCACAAGGCGTTCTACATGGAGTCGCAAAAGCAGATCGCCCAGTTGCATTCGCTGGCGCCGATCTCTGCGTCACGCAAGGGCCGTGGCGGCTGGCGTCAACGCTTGAGCCAGGCGGTGCACTTTCCATCGCGTGACGAGGTGTACCGTTTCCTCGAATCGACCGTGCGCCCAGCCATCGAAGAAGTGACCGCGGTGTTTGTCGAGAAGGGCCTGAACGTCGTCACCCAGCCGGACCCGGCCAACGACAGCGTCAGCCTGGAAATCGGCCACGGCGAGGAGCGCCCGTTTGTCTATCAAGTGCAGATGCGCGGCTACTTCACGCCGTCGTTTGCCCTGGGCGGCATGGGCAAGAAAGCTATCAATAACCGCCGCTATTACCGAGCGGAAGTGCATCTGAGCGAGGGCAGCCAGGATTACGACTTGGTGGGCTACACCAAGGAGCAGATCATCAACGACATCCTCGACCAGTACGAGCGTCACCTGCAGTTCCTGCATCTGGTGCGCTAGAGAAGAGGCGTGCGTGTTCCTCTCGGGTAGGACTTTGCTGTAAAACAGCAATGGCGAAGTTAAGCGATTCAGCTGGTTAAAGGGCCTGGGAATAGTCTTGTTCCCGGGCCTTATTTGCCGACGTCCAAGAGAGGATTCGATGACTTATATTGCTGCCGAAAACCGCTATGAATCTATCCCGTACCGTCGCGTAGGCCACAGTGGCCTGGTGCTGCCGGCACTGTCCCTGGGGCTGTGGCACAACTTTGGCGACAGCACGCCGATCGCCACCCAGCGCGCGCTGTTACGCACCGCGTTCGACCTGGGGATCAACCACTTCGACCTGGCCAATAACTACGGCCCACCCTACGGCAGCGCCGAGATCAACTTCGGCCGTTTGCTGCGCGAAGACTTCAAGCACTATCGCGACGAATTGATCATCTCCAGCAAGGCTGGCTGGGACATGTGGCCCGGCCCGTATGGCCAGGGCGGCGGCTCGCGCAAATACGTGCTGGCCAGCCTGGACCAGAGCCTGCAACGCCTGGGCGTGGATTACGTGGACATCTTCTACTCCCACCGCTTCGACCCCGACACGCCCTTGGAAGAAACCGCCAGCGCCCTGGCCACTGCCGTGCAACAGGGCAAGGCGTTGTACATCGGCATTTCGTCCTACTCCGGCGCCAAAACCCGCGAGATGGCCGCGCTGCTCAAGGAATGGAAAGTACCGTTGCTGATCCACCAGCCGGCCTACAACCTGCTCAACCGCTGGGTGGAAAAAGACCTGCTGGACACCACCGAAGCGCTTGGCACCGGCGTGATCGCCTTCACGCCGCTGGCCCAGGGTTTGCTCACCGACAAGTACCTCAACGGCGTGCCGGCCGATGCGCGGGTCAATCGTCCCGGCGGTGGTTCGTTGCAGGCCGGGCACTTGTCTGAAGCCAACCTCGCCCACGTCCGGGCGCTGAACGAGATCGCCCAGCGTCGCGGCCAGAGCCTGGCGCAACTGGCCCTGGCCTGGACCCTGCGCGACCCTCGGGTGACCAGCGCGCTGATCGGTGCGAGCCGGCCAGAGCAGATTGTTGAGAACGTCGGCGCGCTGAACAACTTGTCGTTCAGCGCTGAAGAACTGGCGGAAATCGATCGGTTTGCCCAGGAAGGTGGGATTAACTTGTGGGAAAAGCCGTCACTGGCGCAGTAATGCACGACGCCCTCTCGCCTGGACGGCGAGAGGGCGTTTGATCATCCGGTCAGGCGCGGGCGCTATACCAGCTTGAGGTACATCCCGCGCCAATTCCGGAATGGGGACGTCGAAAACGGTCTTTTTTCACCGTAGAGGTCCACGTGCCCATCGACCACGGCCACCGAATGGTTGTTGAGGGAGGCGGTGCCGGTGTTGCCTTTGTCCAGTTCGCGAAAATGAGTCCAGCGGGTTTTGCCTAACAGGCCCAGGCGCTTAAACCCATCCCGGTCTCCTTCACCGTCGTTGAGCGTGCCCATGGCGGCTTCGAAGCTTCGCTTAGCCCGGCCCTCGTGGTTTTTCATCTGCGCGCGCTTGGCACTGGCGGCATATAAAAACACCGCATCCGCCAATACGTCGGGGTCGTCGCCATAAAAAGCCGAACCGGTCTTCGCCTGTTTTATTTCGTCATGGGTCAGGCTTAGCTTGAACGTGTCACGCATGACGATATCGAAGCCCGTGGGGGTTTCTGTCACCGACTTGTAGATGCCACGGGGGTTGTGACCGTATTTCATCATCGCCGCTTTTATAGCCGAAACAGTGACGCAATTCCCCTGCCTGCCTTGCGTGAAAGCAGTCCAGATATTCTTGGGCTTGATGCCAGCGGCGGTTTTGGACATGGGCATGTAGCCCGTGTCGAACCGGTTAACCTGTGCCGCCGTATTGTCATACGCGCCAGGACGCGCGGTGCGGGTGTGCTCAATCGCAGGGGGGACGAGGTTCGAATAAGGTTGGGCATAGCTGCCCACGAGTGCTGATAAGTTCATGCAATGCGCCTTGATGCTTGGAAATCCGCCTGTGTTACAACCAACGAGCAAGGATGCTCAGACCAGGATGTAGCCGTGCCCGTCATACGGCAGCGCCTCCTTATCCAGCACCAAGCCGTGGTTATATAGATAGGACGGTGCCTTGGTTTCCGACATTTCATGTGCGTTGGCGTGGGTCATGAAAGACACCATGCCAAGGTCTTCCAGGATCCTTTTCTCAAACCCTTGCGTAGTGATGACGCTGCGCAAAGCGGCTTCGAAGTTGGAGCGAATGACCGGATCTTCATGGGTGTTCTGAACGCGCTTTACGTAAGCGGTCAGCATGAAGTTGGCGTCCTTGATCATTCCGTTGTCATGGCCGGCGAATTTGGCGGCATCTGCCGTAAGTTGTATTTCCGCGCGGGTGATGTTCACGCTTTCTCCGTCTTTCATGTCGACGGCATAGGTGTCTCCCGTTCGGGTGACTTTTTCGAAACAATCCGTGGGGCTCTGTCCGAACCTCATCATCATCAGTTTGATCATTGCCGCGTAGCGATCCGTATAGCGGTTTTCACCAAACTCGCGGGGCACGGAATAAAACCCCTTTTCGATATCGCTGGGCGCTGCGCCGTTGGTTTTTGACGAAAGGTCCGGGAATTGCGGGTTTTCAGTGTCGTTCGTTGGCGTGACCTCTTTTTGCAGCAGGCTATTAAGACGGGTCGGGAGTTGCCGTGTTGTATCAACGCCGGGACGGACAGGCGTGGAAAGTGGCGTGTCTTGATGGATGACCCCTGCCTGTTGCGGGTGGGTCAAGTTCTTTAGAGCAGTTTCAAGGCTTTGCAATAACGTGAACATCGAACTTAAGACCAACTCGATGCTGTGCTGGGTGTGTGCATTGGGTTGCTGGGGAGCCTCGTAATCGTGGTTTTTTAGCAGCGCATTGCGGTTGTCCAGCGAGGGAGAAACATTGGCGGACAGGGCGTTGGAGCGGTAGTTGGAGAACGTGTTCATCGGCTCAATTCCTAAGAATGTGATGTTGTCCCGGACGTTTACGGGAGTATTCAAGTAAGTAGATAGGCATGTTGATGTTTTCTGACACCAGAAGGTGTGCAGTTGAAGTCTGCCAACCCATCGACAATGGCGAGGGACTCCACAGGGCTTTTCACAATAATGCCTAAACCTTTATTCGCGGCGATGTCATGGGACTTGGCCGACTGGATATGGTTTTTCAGGCCCAATAACTCCAACACGTTTTTGGCCGACTCCCCCTTGTTGGTTTCCCACATGGCAATGGCATAGTCGGAGGGCGCCGAAGCATTAAATGATTCGATCTGCTTTCGTTTTACCAAGGCGCCGAAAAGAAAGGCTGCATCTTTGAGCATGCTTTCGTCACCGAGCATCTGGCAGCCTTCTTGAGCCAGTTTTAGTTCTTCAAACGTAATATGAAGTTTGAAGCCGTCGCGCATCGTTATGTTGAAGCCCGTGTCAAGTCTGGTGACTTCACTGAAAATATCCCGCGGACTTTGCCCAAACCGTTGCATGGCCAGTTTTATACCCGCGACATGGGAACTGAGCGGGGCGCCGCTCGAATACAGCGTGAGCACCGGTGAAGAAAACAGCCCGCCCCAGATGTCATCCGGTTTTTCGCCACTTTTTTTGGCTGAAAGAAACTCGTGCGATTGGGGGACGGTCGCCTTGTCAACTACCTGTGTGGTTTCCAATGTTGTATGGGGTAGTTCGGTGGCTGGCCGGAGAGGCTTGTGATCAACCAACGTTTTTACCGATGGTTGTATGTTTAGCAGGTTATTCAGTGATGTCATGATTTCATTGAGTGCATTGCCAAGCAGTGCAAGTGTTTTTTCGACACTTATATGAGAGGGTGCGGATGCTGAGGTAGTCTGAGCAAGTGTATGTTCCATTGATGTTGAATTAGAGTGCCTGTGAGGCGCAGTTGCCGTGGGTAACGTGTTGTTATAATTCTCGCTTTGTCTATTGGCGGCGATTGACGGGTAAGTAGATGTTAGTGATGTGTTCATCTATTTGTTTCTCAATTAAATAAGTTTTTCGTCGATATAAGATTCAGTTTTATATCGCTTTTGCGGTATTGATGAGTGAGGCGTTAGCGTTTTCACGTCGCGACAGTGTCGTGAGATCTGTGGTTGGTAACTGTCTGGGGTTCCGAGTGCCAGTGCGGAATTGGTAACGTGAGATAACGATAGCTATAGAGGATTTTTCTGAAGTAATAGCAAGGCGGGGATGTTAATTAATTGTGTAGCGAGGTTGCCGAGAGTAGGCAATATGGCGAGTTTTATTTTAATAAATCGGAAGCGGTCGATATTGGCTGTTTAAAGTTTGCTATGAGCATAAAACGCGCCGACGCGAGGCGGCGCGTAATGAGCTGGACTGCATGGGGGCGCCGGAAATCAGAACGGTACATCTCCCAGAATCGTCGCGCGGTGCATCACCCGCCGTTGCGGTCGGTAGTCATCCACTGCGTAGTGCTGGGTCACACGGTTATCCCAGAACGCCACGTCATGGGCTTGCCAGCGCCAGCGCAGGGTAAATTCCGGCCGAGTGGCGTGGGCAAACAACAGCTTCAGAATCACCTCGCTTTCGGCGGCTTCCAACTCGTTGATCCGGGTGGTGAAACCTTCGCTGACAAACAGCGATTTGCGCCCACTCACCGGATGCGTGCGTACCACCGGATGGGACAATGGCGGGTTCTTTTGACGTGCAGCTTCCCAGCGTTGCAGGGCTTCGGCGCTGTTGCCGAAGCGCTCCAGAGGGAAGGACTTGATGAAGTCGTGGGTGGCGGTCAAGCCGTCCAGCAGCCGTTTCATCGGCGCGGATAGCGCCTCATACGCCGCGATCCCGCTGGCCCACAGCGTGTCGCCACCGTACGCCGGCAGCAGCTTGGCGCTGAGCACCGCGCCGAGGGCCGGGGTGGGCAGGAACGTCACGTCGGTGTGCCACACCGCATTGTCGCGCACGTCGGTGACGGCGGTGTCGAGCACCAATACTTCGGGTTGTTCCGGCACGTTGGGGTAGATCGGATGGATGTGCAAGTCACCGAAATTCGCCGCGAATCGTGCCTGCTGTTGCGGGGTGATCGGCTGGTCGCGAAAGAACAGCACCGAGTGGGTAAGCAACGCCTGTTCAATGGCGTCGCGCTGATCGGGGGACAGCGGCCGGGTGATATCGACGCCACTGATCTGGGCGCCCAGGGCGGTGCTCAAGGGGCTCACGGTAACGTTGCTCATGGGATTCTCACAGTCAGTGTGCCTGGCCATGCCAGGGCACTAATTTACGCTGCAGGGCACGCAGGCCCATTTCCAGGGCGAAGGCGATCAGGGCGATGACCAAAATCCCCAGCACCACCACATCGGTCACCAGAAACTGCGCCGCCGACTGCACCATAAACCCCAGCCCACTGGTGGCCGCGATCAGTTCAGCGGCCACCAGCGTCGACCAGCCCACCCCCAGGCCGATGCGCACACCGGTGAGAATGTCGGGCAGGGCGCTTGGCAGAACTACATGACGAATCAATTGCGCGCGCGTTGCCCCCAGGGACTGCGCCGCACGCAGCTTGGCCGGGTCGACGGTGCGTACACCGGTGGCGGTGGCGATCGCGATGGGTGCAAAGATCGCCAGGTAGATCAGCAGCACCTTGGACAGCTCGCCGATGCCGCACCAGATCACGATCAACGGCAGATAGGCCAGCGGTGGAATAGGCCGATAAAACTCGATCAACGGGTCGAAGATGCCACGGGCGATGCGGTTGGCTCCGATGGCGATCCCCACCGGCACGGCGGTCAACACCGCAAAACCCAGGCCCAGGCCGATGCGGCTGAGGCTGGCGGCCAGGTGCTGCCATAAGGTGGAATCCATATAACCGCTGGTCGCCAGCAACCAGCCTTTTTGCAGCACGGCGGCCGGCGGCGGCAGAAACAGCGGCTCGATCACACCGGTGGCAGTCACGGCCCACCAAGCGATCAGCAAGGTAGTGAGGGTCAACAGGCTGATCCAGCGCGTGCTCAGGCTGCGGCGGACCGGAACGGGCGTTTGTGCCGCCGGCTCGGTGGTGGTGACAGGAAGTTCGTAGCTGCTCATGGGGACACCTGCCGTTGCGAGAACACCTTGCCCAAGACATGTTCGCGGGTTTCGATAAAGCGCGGATCGGACTTGATCGCTCGCGCCGACTCGCCGGCGGCATAGCGTTGGCCGAAATCCAGGCGCAGGCGTTCGACGATCTGGCCTGGATTGGGCGCCAGCGGAATCAGATCGGTGGCGAGAAATACCGCTTCTTCAATATCGTGGGTGATCAGAAACACCGGCTTGGCCGTGCGCCGCCAGACTTGCAGCAGCAGCTCCTGCATCTGTTCGCGGGTGAAGGCATCCAGGGCGCCGAACGGCTCGTCCATCAACAACACGCGCGGGTCGGCGGCCAATGCGCGGGCCAGGCCGACACGTTGCTTCTGGCCACCGGACAGTTGCCAGATGCGGCGGTGGTCGAAACCGGCCAGGTCCACCAGTGCCAGCATTTCCCGCGCGCGGGCTTCACGCTGTGTTTTAGGCACGCCGGCCAATTCCAAGCCGAAGCCAACATTGGCCAGCACGTCCTGCCAGGGCAGCAGCGCATCGTCTTGAAACACCACGCCACGCTCGGCGCTCGGGCCTTTGACCGGCACGCCGTCGAGGCTGATACGTCCTGCGCTGGGTTCGACGAAGCCGGCGATCAGGTTCAACAGTGAAGTCTTGCCACTGCCGGACGGGCCGAGAGCTACCAGCAATTGCTGGGGCCCCAGGTCCAGTGAGATATCCGCCAGCACCGGTGCCGGGGCGCCTGGGTACTGTGCGCTGATGCGCTCCAGTTGTAGCAAGGCCATCGCGATAAACTCCCGAATCAGTGGGTAATGAACTGAGCGCTGACGTATGGGGCGTAATCCGGCAGTACCGCGTCGACTTTGCCCTGTTCCTTGAGGAATGCAGCGGTGTCGGTTACGGCCTGGGTGGTCGGCGCGCCGAGCAGGGTGATTTGGTCTGCGGCCAGCGGGTAGACGTTGCCTTGCAGCAGTTGTGGGATATCACTGGCCTTGGCGCCGGAGAGCTTGACCAGTTTGTCGACGTTGCCTGTGTTGGCCAGCCAGGCTTGCGGGTCTTTTCGATAGTCCGCGTAGGCATCCAGCGTAACCTTGGCGAAAGCCTTGACGATTTCCGGATGCTTCTCGGCAAAATCCTTACGCACGATCCAGGCATCGAAAGTCGGTGCGCCGAATTTGGCCAGTTCGCCGGAAGTGATCAGCACCTTGCCGTTTTCCTTGGCTACGCCCAGTGCCGGGTCCCACACGTAGGTGGCGTCGATATCGCCGCGCTTCCAGGCAGCAATGATCGCCGGCGGTGCGAGATTGAGGATGGTCACCTTGGAAGGGTCAATATTCCAGTGCTTCAGCGCGGCCAAGAGACTGTAGTGGCCGGTGGACACGAACGGTACGGCGACTTTCTTGCCGATCAGGTCTTGCGGGCTGGTGATCCCCGAACCGTCACGCGCCACCAGCGCCTCGGCGCCGCCGATCTGCGTCGCGACCAGAAAGGTTTGCACCGGCACTTTGCGCGTAATCGCGGCGGTCAGTGGGCTGGAACCGAGGTAACCGATCTGCACGTCGCCGGAGGCAATGGCGGCGATGATGTCCGCACCGTTATCGAATTTGCGCCAGTCGATCTTGGCGTTGGTGGCTTTTTCGTAAGCGCCGTCGGCCTGCGCGACTTTGGCCGGGTCGACGGTGGTCTGGTAGGCAATGGTTACATCCGCCGCCTGGGCAAACAGGCTGGCACCGGCCAGGGACAATGCGGCCAACAGGCGCAGAGGGGTAAGCAGTTTCAAGGGGAATCTCCTCAATCAGGCGGCCGAGGCTCGGCGTGAGAGGAGACTAAATGATCTAAGAATCGAAAAATAAATAACTTTTTCGAATTAGCTTATGTGGGTAAGGGTGAAGCGAGCCTTGAGCTTGATTGGGGGCAAATGTGGGAGGAGGCTTGCCCCCGATGGCGGTAGTGAAGCCACTGGTGGGTTGACTGGCCCAGTACAATCGGGGGCAAGCCCCCTCCCAATTGACCGAGTTCGGTCTTAGTTACTGATAGCCAGAATACTCGCCTGGTACGAGCCGACAAACACATCGAAATCGCCCACTTCGTTCTGCTCCAATTCCGCCTGCTGCGCCAGCGAGGTGCGCGCCAGCTCCTCAAAGCGTGCCTGCTCTTCAGCCGGCAACGGCTCGCGGCGGAAGTACTCGGCGTGCACTTCGCTCTGATGCAGCGAGAACTGCGCGAAACTCTCTTTGCGCTCGGCCATCGCCGCCAGCACCTGGGCCGACGGTGTCAGGGACGGGTCATTGACCTTGGCCAGTTGGGCGTCCAACGCGTGACTGTGTTCGGTGATGCCGTGGCTTTCATCGAGCAGGGCGGCCAGCGGCGCGATTTGTTCTAACAATTCGGTAGCCCATTCCTTCATGTCCACGGCCTGGCCCTGACGCTGCAATTGCAGGCCCGGACGGCGGCCTTCTTTGACCACGCTGAGGAAGTTGGAGGTGGCGTTGCTGCACTCGTTGTTGGCGAACAGCGGGCTCTCGTTGAGGGCGCAGTACAGCAGGAACGCGTCAAGGAAGCGCGACTCCGGCAGGTCGATGCCCATCGGCAGGAACGGGTTTATATCCAGGCAACGCACTTCAATGTACTGGATACCCCGCGCCATCAGCGCCTGGATCGGCCGTTCGCCGGTGTAAGTCACGCGCTTGGGGCGGATGTTGGAGTAGTACTCGTTTTCGATCTGCAGGATGTTGGTGTTGAGTTGCACCCACTCACCGTCCTTGTGCGTGCCGATTTCGACGTACGGCGCGTAGGGCGTTGCCACCGCTTTGCGCAGGCTGTCGGTGTAGCTTGCCAGGTCGTTGTAGCAGGGCGTCAGGCCGGCCTGGGCGTTACTCTGGTAACCCAGGTCACTCATGCGCAGGCTGGTGGCGTAAGGCAGATACAGGGTGTCGGCGTCGAGTACTTCCAACTGGTGCGAACGTCCGCGCAGGAACCCGGCATCCAGGGCCGGCGAAGCACCGAACAGGTACATCAGCAGCCAGCTGTAGCGGCGGAAATTGCGGATCAGCGCGATATACGCGTCGGACTGGAAGTCGCGATCAGTGCCGACATAGCCCTCGTCTTGCTTGAGCAGCGGCCACAATTTTTCCGGCAGCGAGAAGTTGTAGTGGATGCCGGCGATGCACTGCATGGTCTTGCCGTAACGCAGGGCCAGACCCTTGCGATACACATACTTGAGTTGTCCGATATTGGAGGTGCCGTAGTAGGCAATCGGAATATCTTCTTCGGCCGGCAATGGGCACGGCATCGAAGGACTCCACAGGTATTCGCTGCCCAGCTTGGTGTAGGCGAACCGATGGATTTTTTCCAGGCTGCTCAGGGTATCGGCCGGGTTGGGCAGGGCTGGGGTGATGAACTCCAGCAGCGATTCCGAGTAGTCAGTGGTGATCTGTTCGTGGGTCAACGCAGCGCCCAGGGCTTCGGGGTGCGGCGTCTGCGCCAGGCGACCTTCACCCGTGACACGTAGGCATTCGCGCTCGATGCCGTGCAGGCACTGCTCTAGCAGGGAGAGGTGTTCGCGCTTGCCGAGCAGGGCCAGGCGGCGGTTGAGAAGTTCGCTCAAGTTGGATTCCTTCACGCGTCAGTCGCCCCAATATGGGGGTGGGCAGGACGGTCTACAAGGGTGAAGTTAAAACTGGCGTGATCGCCTGGTTTTGAGTCAAGTTGACCCGCTTTGAAAAAGCCTACTTCATTCCATGAATTGGGCTATAGCACAGCGAGAAAATTCCGACGCTGTTTCAGCAGCGCCGAAATTAACTCAAATCGAGGGTGGGGAGCTATAGGACAGCGAACGTGCCCTGTGCTTTTGCGACAAGTCTTTCGCCTTGGTACACATCCGCCTCGACCACCAACGTGCGTCGGCCGGCGTGAACGATGCGGCTGGTGCACAGCACCTCACCGTCTTCCACGGCGCGGATGTAATTGATCTTGCATTCGATGGTCGCGCTCTGCTGGTCGAAACCATGGGAACTGGAGCAAGCCAGTCCCATGGTGATGTCCACCAGACTGAAAATCGCCCCGCCATGCAGCTTGCCCGCGCGGTTACGCAGATGCGGCTCCAGGCTCAGGGCCACCTCGGCAACGCCCTGCTCCAGGCGTTGCAGGCGGCAGCCGATCAGTTCGCTGAACGCGCTCTGGGTCAAGCCGGCCGGGATCTCCATCAACGTTTCTTCAACTGTTTGGCATTGGCGAACAGCGAGGCCATCGCGTTGTTGCTAGGCGCCGCGGTGGTGGTTTCCTTGCGCGGTGCGCTGTTCTGCGACTGACGCGGCGCCGAGCCAGGACGAGCGCCCCGCGCGCCATCGATTTTTTCTCCGGGGGTGTCGCTCATACGCATCGACAGGCCAACGCGTTTGCGCGGGATATCCACTTCCATGACCTTGACCTTGACCACGTCACCGGCCTTGACCGCTTCGCGCGGGTCCTTGATGAATTTCTCCGAAAGCGCGGAGATATGCACCAAACCGTCCTGATGCACGCCGATATCCACAAAGGCGCCGAAGTTGGTCACGTTGGTCACCACACCTTCGAGGATCATGCCCAGTTGCAGGTCCTTGAGGTCTTCGACACCGTCCTGGAACTCGGCGGTCTTGAACTCGGGGCGTGGGTCGCGGCCCGGTTTTTCCAGTTCTTGCAGGATGTCGGTGATAGTCGGCACGCCGAAGGTTTCGTCGGTGTACTTCTTCGGGTCCAGGCGCTTGAGGAACGCGGCGTCGCCGATCAGCGAGCGGATGTCGCGGTCGGTCTCGGCGGCAATGCGCTGCACCAGCGGGTAGGCTTCCGGGTGGACCGCCGAGGCGTCCAGTGGGTTGTCGCCGTTCATGACGCGCAGGAAACCGGCAGCCTGCTCGAAGGTTTTTTCGCCCAGGCGCGCGACTTTTTTCAGCGCGGCGCGGGTTTTAAAGGCGCCATTTTCATCGCGGTGGTTGACGATGTTCTGTGCCAGGGTGGCATTGAGGCCGGAAATCCGCGCCAGCAGCGCCACCGAGGCGGTGTTGACGTCCACGCCCACGGCGTTCACGCAGTCTTCGACGACCGCGTCCAGGCCGCGTGCCAGCTTCAACTGCGACACATCGTGCTGGTACTGGCCGACGCCGATGGATTTAGGGTCGATCTTCACCAGTTCGGCCAGCGGGTCCTGCAGGCGACGGGCAATGGACACCGCGCCACGGATCGACACGTCCAGGTCCGGGAATTCCTTGGAGGCCAGCTCCGACGCCGAGTACACCGACGCACCCGCTTCGGACACCATGACCTTGGTCATCTTCATGGCTGGGTATTTTTTGATCAGTTCGGCGGCCAGTTTGTCGGTTTCACGGCTCGCGGTGCCGTTGCCGATGGCAATCAGGTCTACCGAGTGCTTGGCGCACAGGGCGGCGAGGATCGCGAGCGTCTGGTCCCATTTGTTATGCGGCACATGCGGATACACGGTCGCGTGGTCCAGCAGTTTGCCGGTGGCGTCCACCACCGCGACCTTGCAACCGGTGCGCAGGCCCGGATCGAGCCCCAGGGTAGCGCGCGGGCCGGCCGGGGCGGCCAGCAGCAGGTCGTGCAGGTTGTGGGCGAACACGTTGATCGCTTCGGTCTCGGCGCCGTCGCGCAGTTCGCCGAGCAGGTCGGTTTCCAGGTGGGTGTAGAGCTTGACCTTCCAGGTCCAGCGCACGACTTCACTGAGCCACTTGTCCGCAGGACGGTTCTGATTCTGGATGCCGAATTGTTGACCGATCATCCCTTCGCACGGGTGCATGGTGCCCGGCAGTTCGTCGCCGACTTTCAGCGCGGAGCTGAGAATACCTTCGTTGCGGCCACGGAAAATGGCGAGGGCACGGTGGGAAGGCATGCTCTTGAGCGGTTCGTCGTGTTCGAAATAGTCACGGAACTTGGCGCCTTCTTCCTCCTTGCCGGCGATTACGCGAGCGCTGAGGATGGCTTCTTGCTTCAAGTAGTTACGCAGTTTTTCCAGCAGGCTGGCGTCTTCGGCGAAGCGCTCCATCAAGATATACTTGGCGCCTTCCAGCGCCGCCTTGGTGTCGGCGACGCCTTTTGCGGCATCGACAAAGCGCGCGGCTTCGGTTTCTGGAGTCAGAGACGGGTTGTTGAACAACCCATCGGCCAATTCGCCGAGGCCGGCTTCCAGGGCGATCTGGCCCTTGGTGCGGCGCTTTTGCTTGTAGGGCAGGTAAAGGTCTTCGAGGCGGGTCTTGGTGTCCGCGAGCTTGATGTCGCGCTCCAGTTGCGGGGTCAGCTTGCCTTGTTCCTCGATGCTGGCGAGGATGCTGATGCGCCGTTCGTCGAGTTCTCGCAGGTAGCGCAGGCGCTCTTCCAGATGCCGCAACTGGGTATCGTCGAGGCTGCCGGTCACTTCTTTACGGTAACGGGCGATGAAGGGCACCGTGGAGCCTTCATCCAGTAGAGCGACGGCCGCTTCGACCTGTTGTGGGCGTACACCGAGTTCCTCGGCAATGCGGCTGTTGATGCTGTCCATAAAACCACCTGAAATTCTGAAAAGCAGCTCGGGAGCCCGGTAAACAAGGCGTTGCGAGGCTGGTTGAGCGGCCCGACCGGCGCCGCTGCCTGGGTCAAGAGGCAGCCTATTGACCCTCGAAATCGAAAAAATCGCGACAAGCGGGTGAAAAAAGCCCGGCAGTAAACGGTAACGATCTGACGTTGCCCTGCACGACGGCGCGGCATTATAACCAGCGTTCTGCTCTTGGGGGGTACTGTGCCGGAGGGGTGTAGGGCGCGGGTTCGCTGGCAGTAGAGGAAAAATCTGCTAACAATGCACACGGTGCGTATAACGGCAGCTACGCCATAATGCGCGCCGAGATAAGAGGAGCATCCAATGAGCAGCACTGCACAAACTGCTGAAGGCGAAAAAATTCTCATCGTTGATGACGATCCAGGGCTGAGCAGCCTGCTGGAGCGTTTCTTCAACTCCAAGGGCTATCGTGCCCGCGCGGTACCGAACACCGAGCAAATGGACCGCCTTCTGGGGCGCGAAGTCTTCAACCTTGTCGTGCTCGATCTGATGCTTCCCGGCGAAGATGGCTTGACTGCGTGCAAGCGTCTGCGCGGCGCCAATAACCAGATTCCAATCATCATGCTCACCGCCAAGGGCGATGAGCTGAGCCGCATCAAGGGCCTCGAACTGGGCGCCGATGACTACCTGGCCAAGCCTTTCAACCCTGACGAGTTGATGGCGCGTGTCAAAGCTGTACTGCGTCGCCAGGCGCCAGCGGTGCCGGGTGCTCCGGGCAGCGAAGATGAAAGCGTGACCTTTGGCGATTACGAACTGTCGCTGGCGACCCGCGAACTCAAGCGCGGTGAAGAAGTGCACATGCTGACCACCGGCGAATTTGCCGTGCTCAAGGCGCTGGTGATGAACGCCCGCCAGCCGCTTACCCGTGACAAGTTGATGAACCTGGCCCGTGGTCGCGAGTGGGATGCCTTGGAGCGTTCCATCGATGTGCAGATCTCCCGTTTGCGCCGGATGATCGAACCGGACCCGTCCAAGCCGCGCTATATCCAGACAGTGTGGGGCGTGGGTTACGTGTTCGTGCCGGATGGCACCGCTACCAAGTGACCGATGATTTGCAGAGGTGGGCATCCCGGCATTTGACCCCGTAAAGGTCGACGGGATGCTCGGCGTCTGCAATTCTGCGAGCGCCGCTCATTCTTGCAAGGTGTCCAGCTGTCCTCTATGAAAACCCCGTTGTGGTTCCCGCAAAGTTTCTTCTCCCGCACCCTCTGGCTGGTGCTGATCGTCGTTCTGTTTTCCAAGGCACTCACGCTGGTTTATCTGCTGATGAACGAGGATGTGCTGGTGGACCGGCAATACAGCCACGGCGTTGCTCTTACACTGCGTGCCTATTGGGCCGCTGACCCCGAGAATCGCGAGAAAATCGCCAAGGCCGCCACCCTGGTACGTGTGGCGGGCGCCGGTGTGCCGGAAGGCGAGCAGCATTGGCCCTACAGCGAGATTTACCAGCGTCAGATGCAGGCCGAATTGGGCAAAGACACCGAAGTGCGGCTGCGCATGCATGTGTCACCGGCGTTGTGGGTGCGTGCGCCAAGCCTGGGTGAGGATTGGCTGAAAGTGCCGCTGTATCCGCATCCATTGCGCGGGCAGAAAATCTGGAACGTATTGGGCTGGTTCCTGGCCATCGGCTTGCTTTCGACGGCGTCCGCGTGGATCTTCGTGCGCCAGCTCAACCAACCGCTGAAGCGCCTGGTGTTCGCCGCCCGCCAGTTGGGCCAGGGCCGTAGTGTGCGACTGCCGGTGAGTGACACACCCAGCGAAATGACGGAGGTATACGGCGCCTTCAACCAGATGGCGGAAGACGTCGAACAGGCCGGTCGCGAACGCGAGTTGATGTTGGCGGGGGTGTCCCACGATCTGCGCACACCTTTGACACGCCTGCGCCTCTCCCTGGAGTTGATGGGCAACCATACGGACCTGACGGATGACATGATCCGGGACATTGAGGACATGGACGCCATCCTCGATCAGTTCCTGGCATTTATCCGTGACGGCCGCGATGAGGTGGTCGAACAGGTCGATCTCACCGATCTGGTGCGTGAGGTCGTCGCCCCCTATAACCAAAATGGCGAACAGGTACGCATGCGCCTGGAACCGATCCAGCCGTTCGCGCTGCGGCGGGTGTCGATGAAGCGCCTGTTGAACAACCTGATTGGCAACGCCCTTCATCACGCCGGTACGGATGTGGAAGTGGCGGCGTACGTGTCCGGCGATAGCGCTGCGCCTTATGTGGTGCTGAGTGTGATGGACCGCGGCACCGGCATTGATCCTGCGGAGCTGGAAGGCATCTTCAACCCCTTTACCCGAGGTGATCGTGCGCGCGGAGGCAAAGGGACAGGCTTGGGCTTGGCGATTGTGCGGCGGATTGCGTCGATGCATGGCGGCAATGTCGAGCTGCGCAATCGCGAGGGAGGCGGGCTGGAGGCGCGGGTGCGGTTGCCGCTTGGGCTGATGTTGCCTAGAGACGCGGTATAAAAAAACAGCGGCAAGTTTCGAAGCTTAAAGCCGCAAGCAAAAGGCAGACAGCTTTTGCCCTTTCTTGCAGCTTATAGCTTGAAGCAAACAGCTGCGTCCCTAACCCTTGCCCTTGGTCCTGGTCATGTTCGGCCCGCCATTCTTTTCCAGATGCTGAATGATGATCCCCGCCACATCCTTGCCCGTGGTGGTCTCGATCCCTTCCAGGCCGGGTGAGGAGTTCACTTCCATCACCAGCGGGCCATGGTTGGAACGCAAAATATCCACGCCTGCCACCGCCAGGCCCATCACCTTGGCTGCTCGTAGCGCGGTCATGCGTTCTTCCGGAGTGATTTTGATCAAGCTGGCGCTGCCGCCACGGTGCAGGTTGGAGCGGAATTCCCCCGGCTTGGCCTGGCGTTTCATCGCCGCGATGACTTTGTCACCCACCACGAAGCAGCGAATATCCGCACCGCCGGCTTCCTTGATGTACTCCTGCACCATGATGTTCTGCTTGAGGCCCATGAAGGCTTCGATCACCGACTCGGCTGCGGTGGCGGTTTCACACAGCACCACGCCGATGCCTTGGGTGCCTTCCAATACCTTGATCACCAGCGGTGCGCCGTTGACCATTTCGATCAGGTCCGGGATGTCGTCGGGGGAGTGGGCAAAGCCGGTGACCGGCAAGCCGATGCCTCGGCGCGACAACAGCTGTAGGGAACGCAGTTTGTCCCGTGATCGAGCAATGGCGACCGACTCATTCAGGGGAAATACGCCCATCATTTCAAACTGGCGCAAGACCGCGCAGCCATAGAAGGTCACCGACGCGCCGATGCGTGGGATGACCGCATCGAAACCCTCCAGAGGCTTGCCACGGTAGTGAATCTGCGGCTTGTGGCTGGCAATGTTCATATAGGCACGCAACGTGTCTATCACCACCATTTCATGGCCACGTTCGGTGCCGGCTTCGACCATGCGGCGGGTGGAATACAGACGCGGGTTTCGCGACAGCACAGCAATCTTCATGCAGCACCTGGGGCAGAAATAGTAGAGACCGGGAACACCGGCTTGTCTTGAACGTACTTGACGCCGGGATTGACCACCAATTGACCGTCAATCAGCGCCTTGGAACCCAGCAAGAGGCGGTAACGCATGGCTTTGCGGCAGGCCAGGGTGAATTCCACCCGCCATACCCGGTCGCCCAATGCCAGCGTGGTGCTGATCACATAGCGCACCTGCGCATGGCCGTTGGAGCTTTTGATGGTTTTCATCGTCACCAGGGGCGCTTCGCAGCGACGATGCCGAAGTTGCACCACGCTGCCCAGATGCGCGGTAAAGCGCACCCACTTTTCGCCGTCGCGTTCGAACGGCTCGATGTCAGTGGCGTGCAAGCTGGAGGTGCTGGCCCCCGTGTCGATCTTCGCACGCAGGCCTGCCACTCCCAGGTCGGGAAGGGCCACCCACTCACGCAGACCCACAACGGTCAAATGATCAAATGTCTTCAATATGGCTAACCGGTCAATTCGCCCAGGCCTGGGAGGGGATCTCGGCCAAAGCATTGAATGCGGGCCTGGCGAACCAATAGCCCTGCATCAGAAATATTCCACAGTCGGACAGGAAGTCTCGCTCACCAGCACTTTCGATGCCTTCGGCGATGACAGTAACCCCCAACTGCTCACAGATTGTGACAATCCCCCGGACGATTACCTGGCGAACACGATCCTTGTCGACATCGCGAATCAGCGCCATATCGAGTTTGATCAAGTCAGGTTGGAAATCGGCCAGCAGGTTCAGCCCCGAATAGCCCGCGCCGAAATCATCGATGGCGGTCTTGAAGCCGAATTCCCGATATTCACGCAGAATATTCGTCAAATGGCGATAGTTATCTACATGCTCGCTTTCCAGCGTCTCGAAAATCAGCTGGTTCAGCGGGAAATTGTGCGCGCGAGCCGCTTCGAGTGTGCTGCGGATACACAACTCCGGACGGTACACGGCGTTAGGCATGAAGTTGATCGACAGGTGCGTTTGCATCCCCAGCGCAGCGGCCCCGGCAATCGCCTGGGTACGGCAGCGTTGGTCGAAGCGGTAACGATTGCTTTCGTTAACCTGTTGCAGCACCGAGAGCGCTCCTTCTCCGTTGACGCCACGCACCAGCGCCTCATTGGCAAAAATCGAATGGTCCCGAAGGTCTACGATTGGCTGGTAGGCGAACGCAAAATCGAACCCTAAGGGTTCGCTCTGCTGGCAGCCCACGCACCGTTGACCCGGCGAGGTGAGTGAAAGGGGAAAGTCGGTCACGGCGTATCCTCGCGAAAACGGGGTGCTACCTGGCGTATCTTAGGTGAGCCTTGGGATTTATGCGTCGAAGGGTTTCAACGGTAAAGTTGCGACATTTTTCAGAGAGAGGAATTCAAGTGGCTCAAAAGCAGGAAGAGGAAGACAAGGTCCGCTTGGACAAGTGGCTGTGGGCTGCGCGCTTCTATAAAACCCGCGCCTTGGCCAAGGCCGCGATTGAAAGCGGCAAAGTGCATCACCGAGGGGAACGCTGCAAGCCGGGTAAAGAGCCGCGTGTTGGCGATGAGTTTGAGATTCGTACGGGGTTTGACGAAAAGACCATCGTGGTCCAGGCATTGTCGATCGTGCGGCGCGGTGCACCTGAAGCCCAGACGCTGTACGTCGAAACCCAAGCCAGCATCGCCAAGCGCGAACAAGCGGCGGCGATGCGCAAGGCTGGGGCGTCAGGCCTGACCACTGACGGTAAACCGAGCAAGAAGCAACGCCGCGACTTGTTCAAGTTTCGCGGCAGTGGCAATGACGATTGATTGCGCCAATCACGCTGTCATCGCTGTGTGCCGCGTCGCGGTGTTAAGAGAAGGTGCGCATGACGCTCAGTCGACCGAGCACTGGCAGTTTGCCAAATACTCCGAAAATCGGTGCCGTTACCCGCAGCAGTACACCGGAAACCTTCGCGGCAAAAGGCGTGTAATAACCCCAACCCAAGGCCAGCAGCGCCAGTAACACTCCACCGATGTAATCGTCCTGACCCCAATGCGCACCGGCGACCAGGCGCGGCATCATGAACAGCAGCGCCAGGCCCCAGATCACCAATACTTGGCCGATTCGCTTGGCAAACACGCTCATGAACATCCCCCAGATCAAGAGCACCGACGCATGATCGCCGGGAAAGCTCTGGCTGGAGCGATCCTTCAACTCCCAGGTTTTTTCCAGCCCTGGGAAATAGTCGCTCATCTGGATAGCGCCGCTGATCATCATCGACGGGCTGCTGTGTTGCCAGCCCATCTGCGCTGCAAGTTTGGAAAACAGCATGCGAATAAACAGCAGCAATAGCAGGATGCTGAAGAACCCGAAAAACGCCTGGCGAACCTGCATTGCTTTGAACACCCAATCGCCGCGAATCAACAGCGCCAGCAGAATCACCCCGACTACCGCATCGAACGGTCGCAAACTCGCCACGGCCCACACATGCAGCCAGGCTGAACTTGTGGCCAGCGGGTCATTGAGCAGATGAAATAGCCATTCGTCGAAAACTACGCACAGCATCTGCCCCGTGGGCCATAGCCAAAAGCACAGCAGCCCGATAGCGAGTAGATTGCAGAGCGCCCACCCCCCGAGGTTCCACCTGGCTTGGAACAAACCCGGATTGTTCATAAACTGTCCCTCTTCGCTCTGTAAAATCGCACCAGTTTGGTGCCAAAGCGTTTAATTTTATAAACTTTGTAACCATTTTGTCATCACTTCAGATATCCGACCTATGACTGATTTGCCGCATACCGACTTCACCCAACGCTTCATCTTCGACGACAGCGACGCTCGCGGCGAACTGGTGTCGCTGGAACTCAGCTATGCCGAAGTCCTTGCCAAACACGCCTATCCAGAGCCGGTCGCGCAATTGCTCGGCGAGCTGATGGCCGCGGCGGCGCTGCTGGTGGGTACCATGAAATTCGACGGTTTGCTGATCCTGCAGGCCCGCTCCGAGGGCCCGATTCCGCTGCTGATGATCGAGTGTTCCAGCGAGCGCGATATTCGTGGTCTGGCCCGCTACGAGGCCGAGCTGATCGCCCCGGACGCGAGCTTGTCCGACCTGATGCCCAACGGCGTATTGGCGCTCACCGTCGACCCGACTGAAGGCCAGCGTTACCAGGGGATTGTCGACCTTCACGGTAAAACCCTGTCGGAATGCTTCACTAACTATTTCGTGATGTCGCAGCAAGTGGGCACCAAGTTCTGGCTCAACGCGGACGGCAAGCGCGCCCGCGGCATGCTGTTGCAGCAACTGCCGGCCGATCGCATCAAGGACGAAGACGAACGCGCGGAAAGCTGGCGCCACACCATCGCCCTGGCCGACACGTTGAAAGCCGAAGAATTGCTGGGCCTGGACAACGAAACCATCCTGCATCGCCTCTACCATGAGGAGGAAGTGCGGTTGTTCGATGCACAAAGCCTGCGCTTCCATTGCAGTTGCTCCCGCGAGCGTTCGGGCAATGCGCTGGTCAGCCTTGGCCTGCACGACGCGCAAAATCTTGCGGCGGAGCATGGCGGCAAGGTCGAGATCGATTGCCAGTTCTGTAACCAGCGCTACCTGTTCGATGCTGCCGATATCGCCCAATTGTTTGCTGGTGCAGGCGTCGACACCCCTTCCGGTACCCGCCACTAAAACGTTTAAGTACAGGTAAATCACCTGTGAATCGCCGGATTAGCGCTGTTCTGACGGGAGGGCCCTACTCTTTTTGGGCTTTTCTGGCATAATCCGGCCCACTTTTTTCGCGGTAGTAGTGCGCGACTTTCTACTACAAAACGTTTGGAGCACTCGGCCATAGGCCGACGGGGAACCTCATGACGCAAGCCAACAACGCCGTATACACCGATCTGAGTGTTGACGATCTGGTTAAAGAAGCCCTGAAGCGCGGTGAAGGCGTGCTTGCCGATACTGGTGCGCTGGTCGTAGAAACCGGGCACCGCACCGGCCGTTCGCCAGTCGATCGTTTCATCGTTGAAGAGCCTTCCACTCAGGACGCCATCGCCTGGGGCCCGATCAACCGCAAGTTCCCAGCCGACAAATTCGACGCTCTGTGGGCTCGCGTCGAGGCGTTCAACAACGCGCAAGAGCATTTCGTTTCCCACGTTCATGTAGGTGCTTCCGAAGCTCACTACCTGCCGGTGAAGATGACCACCCAGACTGCTTGGCAGAATCTGTTCGGTCGTTGCCTGTTCATTAACCCGGCGAAATACAACCCGGCGGGTCGCGACGAATGGCAAGTGCTCAACGTGGCCAACTTCGAGTGCGTGCCGGAGCGCGACGGCACTAACTCCGACGGTTGCGTGATCCTCAACTTCGCCCAGAAAAAAGTGCTGATCGCGGGCATGCGTTACGCCGGCGAAATGAAGAAAGCCATGTTCTCGGTGCAGAACTTCCTGCTGCCGGCCGCCGATGTACTACCGATGCACTGCGCCGCCAACATCGGCGAAGCAGGCGACGTGACCCTGTTCTTCGGCCTGTCGGGCACTGGCAAAACCACCCTGTCCGCCGACGAAAGCCGTTACCTGATCGGTGACGACGAACACGGCTGGGGCGAGGGTGTAGTGTTCAACATCGAAGGCGGTTGCTATGCCAAGTGCATCGACCTGTCCGAGAAGAACGAGCCTGTCATCTGGAAAGCTATCAAGCACGGTGCTGTGTTGGAAAACGTGGTGATCGACGATGCCAAGCACGCCGACTACACCAACGTGAGCCTGACCCAGAACAGCCGCGCTGCTTACCCGTTGGAGCACGTTGCCAAGCGTTCCGAGAAGAACCTGGGCGGCGAGCCTAACGCGGTGATCTTCCTGACCTGCGACCTGACTGGCGTACTGCCGCCCGTGTCGATCCTCAGCGAAGAACAAGCGGCCTATCACTTCCTGTCCGGCTACACCGCGCTGGTGGGCTCCACCGAAATGGGTTCGGGCAGCGGCATCAAGTCCACCTTTTCCACCTGCTTCGGTGCGCCGTTCTTCCCACGTCCGGCCGGCGAATACGCAGAGCTGTTGATCAAGCGTATCCGCGGTTTCGGCTCCAAGGTCTACCTGGTCAACACCGGCTGGACCGGCGGCGGCTACGGCGTCGGCAAGCGCTTCAACATCCCGACCACTCGCGGCGTGATCGCAGCGATCCAGAGCGGCGCGTTGGTCGGTGCTGAAACCGAACATCTCGACACCATCAACCTCGACGTGCCATTGGCCGTACCGGGCGTTGAAACCGGCCTGTTGAACCCACGTAACACCTGGGCTGACAAAGCCGCTTACGATGAAGCAGCGAAGGCGCTGGCTGGTCTGTTCATCGAGAACTTCAAGAAGTTTGAAGTGAGCGACGCGATCAAGGCTGCGGGTCCGAAGTTGTAAAATTCGGAAACTGTGAAAAAGCCGCCCCTTGTGGGCGGCTTTTTTATGGGCGTCAGGCTGGCGAAGATACCCATGTGGGAAGGCTCAGTATTTTTGCGCTCAGCTCAGATTTTCCAGTGTTTGCGTGTCCCAACTGTGGGTTTTGATGGCCAGGTAGAGCATACCGATAGTCAGCGGGACCTTGTCGCCATGCCCTTTGCTGCGACGTTTGAGGAACACGTCAAAGACCGGCGGGTTGAAGTAGCGATAAGTGTCGTAGTCGCCCAGGTCGAGGGCAAACTCCTGCTCCAGTGTTTCCATAAGCTGCTTGGCTTCACTGCCGTCACAGCCCAAGTCGAAATTAAGTGAGGTTTGCAGGCGGATGGTCTTGTGTTTAGGCAGACCGATTTCTTCGTGCAGCAATTGCAAGAGTTGCTGCATAACGGGGTCTTCGGGGAAGTTGGGGGCGAGGTTCATGGTGGGGGCTGTGGTTAAGTGATGGCTGGTTTTTGCCTTGCAATAAAGATTTTGGGTGCTCAATAACCCGATACCGATCACAAAGGCCACGACTGGCAAGCTTTCTAAGTGAGCCTCTCTGATCCAAGAGGTGGCATAGAAAAGAAGTGCTGGCCCAGTTACCAAAAGGTAGAGTCCAAACCACTTTCTGAGTGCTGGTAGCTTTATTGTTCTGTCGACGAGTGCGGCCAGTATGAGCAGGAGCAGCAGATTGGTCCACTGGGTGTAATCGCTCATCGTATCAGCCCCCCTGGAACTGTCGGACCATAGCCGACAGTGAACGCTGAGGGCTGATTCCGCCGCTGACCTGCGCGTCCAGGCCTATAACTACGTCGCCGGCGTGATAGCTGCGAATGATGCCTTTCACTGTCAGGGTGGCGGTCGCGCCAACAATGCCTCCGATAGGTCGAGATACCAGGCTGATAGGTGCAGCCAGAGCGCCTCCAATCAATCCTGAGATGATGTCTGCTCGAGTGTTGAGCACGTCTGCCTGTTGCCGATTCAGAGGCTTTGAAATCGCGAGCTTCATTTTGCAAGGTAAGTCGCGGGCAAGCATTTTTTCGTAAAAATCCCTGATGTGGCTCCTCAGCTCGTTTGCGGTGTTTCCTGCTCCCAGTAGGCATAGGTTGCCCAAAGCATTCCGATTTTCAGGCACAACAGTGAAGCGCATCACTGTGAACGTGACGCCATAGTGGCCGATGTGTTGAGTCCTTTCGATGTTCACGGGGTTCTGCCGAGAAAGTAGAGACCGCGTTATTTTCATGCAGTTACGGCTAGCTTCTATAGAGGGGTAAGCGGGCGTTTGGAGCAGTTTGGGAAGGGGATGTCGTGGCGTTTGGTGATTTCCTACAACTGTTTCCGGCATTCGTGGCTAGGCAGCGACGCACCGGGTAGAACTGGTCAAATGTGGAAGCCGGGCTTGGCCGAGGCTCCGCTATCGCAGGGGTGGCTGTGCGTGGCGTGTAGCGTTGGGATTTCAAAGCGTTCCCACGTAGCGCTGATACATCGCTCAGCAATGGGTAGCGTCAGGCTGAAGCAGATACCCCTGTGAAAAGGCTCAGTGTTTTTGCGCTCAGCTCAGATTTTCCAGTGTTTGCGTGTCCCAACTGTGGGTTTTGATGGCCAGGTAGAGCATACCGATAGTTAGCGGGACCTTGTCGCCATGCCCTTTGCTGCGACGTTTGAGGAACACGTCAAAGACCGGCGGGTTGAAGTAGCGATAAGTGTCGTAGTCGCCCAGGTCGAGGGCAAACTCCTGCTCCAGTGCTTCCATAAGCTGTTTGGCTTCACTGCCGTCACAGCCCAAGTCGAAATTAAGTGAGGTTTGCAGGCGGATGGTCTTGTGTTTCGGCAGACCGATTTCTTCGTGCAGCAATTGCAAGAGTTGCTGCATAACGGCGTCTTCGGGGAAGTTGGGGGCGAGGTTCATGATGGGCGCACTCAAGAGTGGGTGAGGAGGATGGTTGCGTTGTAGGCGGTATTTGTTTCGAGTGATGAAGAGCGCTAAGCCCACCAAGAACACAAAGACAGGCAGGAACGGCATTCTGAGGATCACTGCTACGTAGGGTAGGAGGAACGTCAAAATAAGGCCTGTTATGAGGCAAGTGACAGCGAAGCGCTTTCTGAGCAGAGGGTCTGTTATGTGATAGTGCAGCACCCAATAGATAATGAGAAAAGAAGCGAATTGAAGATAAAGGGCCATGTTACTAAGACTCGTCCGAGTAGACATGCATTGAAAGTATTGACCGCTGAGGCCCTATGCCTCCTTTCACACTGGCATCCAGACCGATGATGATGTCTCCTGCGTGATATCTGCGAAGCTTGCCGGAAATCGAATCGCCAACGAAGCCCGCAGCGACTGTTGAAACCGCAACCCCCGGCGCTTTCACCGCACTGGAGAATATTTGTTTGATGAGCACGTTTTGGTCGTTTAGCCGATCGGCCTGACTCCGACTTAACGGAAAGGAAACCGCCACCGCCATATCGCATGGCAAGTCTCTGGCCAGCATTTTTTCGTACAACCTGCCTATCTGATCACGCACTTGCCGTGCTCGCGTTTTTGCTTCGCGCACACATAGATTGGCTAAAGCATTCCGATTTTCAGGCACAACAGTGAAGCGCATCACTGTGAACGTGACGCCATAGTGGCCGATGTGTTGAGTCCTTTCGATGTTCACGGGGTTCTGCCGAGAAAGTAGAGACCGCGTTATTTTCATGCAGTTACGGCTAGCTTCTATAGAGGGGTAAGCGGGCGTTTGGAGCAGTTTGGGAAGGGGATGTCGTGGCGTTTGGTGATTTCCTACAACTGTTTCCGGCATTCGTGGCTAGGCAGCGACGCACCGGATAGAACTGGTCAAATGTGGAAGCCGGGCTTGGCCACAATCACTGATCTACAGGTCTACTGATACACCGCTCAAAGATCGCCTCCAAGCCCCGATAGTCACACGCCACGGCATCAATATTCGCCGGTATCCATGCTGCCTGTTTCACCAGCCACCAATTCACCGAAAACCCCGCATTTACGATGATCTGTTCGAACAAAATTCGCTGCGCCCGGCCGTTGCCTTCGCGGAAAGGATGGATGACGTTGAGGTCGCCATAAGCTTCGGCGATTTGTGTCACCAGTTCGGCTTGGCTTGTGCCGACGAACCAGTTTGCCTCTTCCATATGCCGAATGATCTTTGCCGCTTCCGGCTGGATGCGTTCCGGGGTGCAGAACAGGGTGTCGCCTTTCTGGATGTTGACGCTGCGCAGTTCGCCGGCCCAGTCGTAAATGTCGCTGAACAGCGTGCGGTGGAGGTATTGCAGGCGTTCGAGGTCGTAGGGGGGAGGGAAGAGCGGAAGGTTGCTCACGGCAATTTCGGATAATTCCCGCTCGGCTTGGTGCAGTTTATGTTCATCGTGCAAATCGAGGCGATTGCGCAGGACGCTGCTACCGGGGTAGCAGTACGGGTCCTGGCCTACCCCGTATTTGTCGAGCATCAGCGTGGAGTGTTGCGGTACTTGGCAAGCACGGCTTCGCGGGTCGGCAGGGGTTTGTCGACGTCGGCCGGTTGGGTCTCGAACCCTTCCAGGCGCAGGCTGGCCAGGTAATTGGAACGGCGGATCTTATGGTAGTGATCCTGTTTCTGCTCAAAGGTCAGTTCGCTCATCGCAGCGTCCTCCTGGGTGGCAAGGCTTGATTGTAGCGCAATGCGTCAGCGGGAAGGCGGGATAAAAACCATGTCACATTTTGTATAAATACTCTGCCATCGAGCTGAATTCAGCGTATGTTTCACCGCAAAATCTTGTAGGGCGATTCCGCCCTCTAATTAAAGGGAGTTAAGCATGGGTTTGCTTCGTGTTGCTTCGGCGATGTCATTGTGTGCGGTAGCTTTTTCGATCCAGGCTGAGCAATTGCCGATCGAAGTGCTCAGTGCGGTGGTCAAGGACCAGAAAATCGCCGACGCCGAAGTATTGCTGCAGCGCAATGGCGCACAAAACGTGGTGGGCCGCACCAACGCCCAAGGCCAAGTGACGCTGACCAGCGAAGCCGCCGATGATGCGAGCAATCTGCTGATCATCAAAAAGCCTGGCTATTCCAACCTGGTGGTCAAGTGTCCCTGTGCGGGCATGACCTATGCGATCAGCCCGGTTATGGAGAATCTCGACGGCCTGCGTGTCGTGCTGACCTGGGGCAAGACGCCGGAAGATCTCGATTCCCACATGATCTTCCCGGGCAACAATATCTACTTCGAAAACAAGCAGGGTACCGACGCCGAGTTGGACGTGGACGACGTCGACAGTTATGGCCCGGAAACCATCACCCTGCAGAAAAAACACTACGGCGAAAGTTATGTATATGCCGTGCATGACTTCACCAACATTGCCAATCCGGGCTCGCGCCAGCTGTCCAACAGCGAAGCCAAGGTGTTTGTGTACATGGGCCAGTCCCTAGTGCGCACTTACTATGTGCCGAAGAACCGCAGCGGCAACCTGTGGACCGTGTTCCGCATGACCGGCAGCGGTGACTTCCAGGACATCAACACCTTCAGCGGTGTAAAGGTGGACGCCAAGGACGTGCTCGACGCAGTCAAACCGCTGCTGGATGACAGCGTCGCGGTAACGGCAGTAGCCGTTAGCTCCTCCGCACAAGCGGATGCGAAACGTCTGAACGTGCAAGGTGAAGCGGCCTACCAGGCCGGCAAACTGGATCAGGCCATCGAGTTGTTCCGTCAGGCCATCGACCTGGATAACAGCTTCGGTAAAGCCTACGGCAACCTGGGCTTGGCCTATCAGAAGGCCGGTAACACCGCCGAGTCGATCTGGGCCAACCGCAAGGCCATCGCCCTGGCCACTGGTGCGAACGCCGCGACTGTACGTGCCGGTGCTTACTACAACATCGCCCGGATCTACGAAGCGGCCGGGCAATTCTCTGACGCGTTGCGTCACTACCAGTTGGCCAAGGAACAGAAGGCTAACCCGGTGTATGACACGGCGATTGAGCGCGTGCAGAACCGCTGATTCAGCACTTAGCGCTGTTCTGAACAACTGTGGGAGGGGGCGGCCCTCCCACAGTTTTTTGTGGTGTTCCTACAACCACAGTCTCCCTTGTCGAATTTGGCCCAAGGCCATGGCTGCACCCTGTGTATCATCCTGTCTCGTTTTTCCATGCGATCTTTCTCGATTCGCTGAACCGGCTGAACTACGTTTTAAAGCCACCTTCAGCGGTCAATGGAGTGACAGCCTATGCACGACACCCTCCAGCAGGTTTTTGGTTATCCACAGTTTCGTACGGGCCAGGAAGACACCGTCAGAGCTGTGCTGGCCGGGCGTTCGGCCGCCGCCATTTTCCCGACCGGATCGGGTAAGTCTCTGTGTTACCAGCTGTCGGCGGTGTTGCTGCCACATTTGACGTTGGTGGTATCGCCGCTGCTGGCGCTGATGCAGGATCAATTGGGCTTCCTGCAGCGTCACGGTATTTCGGCGGGCAGTATCGATTCGGCGCAAAGCCGCGAGGACGCCAATGACGTGATGGCCCGGGCGCGTTCCGGCGAGTTGAAAATCCTGATGATTTCCGTGGAGCGCTTGAAGAACGAGCGTTTTCGCAACTTTCTGCAGAGCGTGCGGATATCGCTGCTAGTGGTGGATGAAGCCCACTGTATTTCCGAATGGGGCCACAACTTTCGTCCGGACTATCTGAAGCTGCCGGACTACCAGCGTCAGTTCAATATCCCACAGGCGCTTTTGCTGACGGCTACGGCGACGCCCGAGGTGATTGCCGATATGCAGACGAAGTTCGCCATCGCCGCGAACGATGTGGTCACCACCGGCTTCTACCGGCCCAACCTTAACCTGTTAGTGGAGCCGGTGAGCGGTGCAGACAAGCGTCGCAGGTTGATCCAGTGGATGAACGAGCGGGCCGGCCAGCCAAGTATCGTCTACGTCACCCTGCAGAAAACCGCCGAGCAGATTGCCGAACACCTGAACCGTCATGGCATCCAGGCCGAGGCTTATCACGCCGGTCTGCCCCACGATAAGCGCGAGGGCATTCAGCAGCGCTTCATGGAGGGGCGTTCCAATTGCATCGTGGCCACCATCGCGTTTGGTATGGGGATCGACAAAAGTGACATCCGCAATGTGGTGCACTTCGACCTGCCCAAATCCATTGAAAACTACAGCCAGGAAATCGGCCGCGCCGGTCGCGATGGCCGGCCGTCCGACTGTTTGGTGCTGGCCAATCGCGACAGCCTCAATGTGCTGGAAAACTTTGTATACGGCGATACGCCCGAACAGGAAGGCATCCTGCGGGTACTGGAGCAGTTGCAGGCAGCTCGGGGCGAAGGGCAGTGGGAGTTCCTGCTCAGGTCATTGGCGGATCACAGTAATATCCGCGAACTGCCACTCAAGACGCTGCTGGTGCAACTGGAGCTCAGGGGCGTAATCGCGCCGCGCTATGCGTTCTACGCCGAATACCGGTTTAAGTACCTGGTCGAGCCCGAGGCATTGTTGGCGCGGTTTTCCGGTGAACGGCAGCAGTTTGTAGCGGCGATCATTCAGGTGTGCAAGCGGGCAAAAACCTGGGCGACGGTAGATTTCGACGCGCTCCACCAGCAGCACAATGCCGTGCGCAGCCGTGTGGTGAAGGCCCTGGATTATTTTCAGGAGCAGGGTCTGATCGAGCTGGAAAGCAAGCAGATGACCGAAGTCTACAGCCTGCTGAATACCGAATTTGATCCACAGGCGCTGAGCCAGGAGTTATACACAGGCTTCAAGCAGCACGAGCTTGCGCAGGTGGCGCGGATTCACGCCATGCTGGAGCTGTTCGCCACCGAGCACTGCTTGGGGCAGCGACTGGCACGCTATTTCGGCGATGAAAACGCGCCTCAACGTTGCGGGCATTGTTCGGTCTGCCATGGCCAGGTGGCGCACCTGCCGCCGCCGCCGAGCTTGCCGGCGCTTGTGGATAAAAACTTTATGGGGCTGTGCGGTGATTTTATCCACAGGCATCATGAGCACACCGGTCACCTACCCGGCGCCGAGCGCCTGACGCGCTTCCTGGGCGGTATCAGCGTGCCGTTGTTCACCAAGTTGAAGGCACGAACTATTCCCGGTTTTGCCGCGTTGGAAGACTATCCCTATGCCGAGGTTCGCGCCTGGGCCCAGGCCCATTTGAACGAACTGTAACGCCCATTCGAAGAGAGGTGCCGATGCCTGACTCAATGCCGCAACGTGCTGATTACCGTCACTTCCAGCCGATCATTACGCGCTGGCACGACAACGATGTGTATGGCCATGTTAACAACGTCACCTATTACAGCTTCTTCGACACGGCGGTGAATACCTACCTGATCGACCAGGGCGGGCTGGATATACATGACGGCGAAGTGGTTGGGTTTGTGGTCAGTTCGTCGTGCGATTACTTTGCGTCGATCGCTTACCCTGAGCGCATTGAGATCGGCCTGCGCGTAGGCAAGCTGGGCAATAGCTCAGTGCAGTACGAGTTGGCGGTGTTTAAAGCAGACGAGGAGGATGCCTGTGCGGCGGGGCGTTTTGTGCATGTGTTTGTGGATCGGGGGACGAACCAGCCGGTGACGATTCCGGGAATGTTGCGCGATGCATTGCAGAGATTGGTGGTGTGACCGCAGCAACCCATGTGGGAGGAGGGCAAGCCTCCTGCCACATGGGGTTTTGCTGTGTTTTTAAGGAATCAACGGTGGCGGTAGTGGTGCTTGTTCTTGCGATGCCCGTAAGCATGGCCACGGCCTGGGTGATCGTCACGGTAGTAGCGACGGTCGTCGCGGCCACGATAATGACGGTCATCGTCATCGCTCTTATTGCCCATGTAATTGCCCAAGGCACCGCCGGCGCCACCGCCTGCTGCTGAGCCGATCAGCGCGCCGGTGCTGCCGCCGACACTGCGGCCTACCACGTTGCCGCCCGCGGCGCCCAATGCGCCGCCGATGGCTGCTTCGCCACGGCTACGCTTGTCGGCGCCGACCGCGCTACCGCCCGCGCCGCCCAGGGCTGCGCCGATCGTCGAACCGGTGTTGCCGCCCAACTGCTGGCCGACCACAGAACCTAGAACCCCGCCCAATGCGCCGCCCACACCGGCTTCGGTGGTGCCACCGGCCATGGCTGCGCCACTGACCAGGCCAAGGGACAACAAGAGAATCGAGGAGAACTTCATTCGGGAAACCTCAAGGGGATGACGGCGCGATCCTGAGGCTGTATTGACATTGTGACAATAGAAATCCGACCAGTAACACGAGTTGTACACAATTCTCTAAGTTACTGTTTTGAATAGGGAACTTAAGTGTTTTTTACGAGTCATTAGCTACTTCGGAACGGCCGCTTTTATGCAAAAGCGGCCTTTTTTTGTGTCCGAAATGATCGATCAGGCCGAGCGCGACATGATCAAACCGCTCTCGCTCGCCGCTTCCAGACGAATCGCTACAAATTTCGACGTTGGCGTATGGCTGCCATCGCCTGTGCTTTCGAGCGGCACCAGTGGGTTCACTTCCGGGTAATAAGCGGCTGCTTGCCCAGCTGGAATATCAAATGCCAGCAAGGTGAAGCCCTTTACACGACGCTCACGGCCGTCTTCCCACAGCGACACGATGTCAGCCTTCTGCCCTGGCTTGAAGCCCAGACGGATGATGTCGGCTTCGTTGACGAACAGCACGTCACGCTGACCTTTGACCCCACGGTAGCGGTCGTCCAGGCCATAGATCGTGGTGTTGTACTGATCGTGGGAGCGCATCGACTGCATGATCAGGTCCGGCACCCGGCCAGTGGCGTGGGTGCGCTCGTGGATCAGATCCTTGGGCAGCACGTTCGGGCGGAAGTTGGCGCGTGTCGACGGCGTGTTCCATTTGCGCGCACCGGCCGCATTGCCCAGGTAGAAGCCGCCCGGGTTTTTGATTTTTTCGTTGAAATCCTTAAAGCCTGGAATGGTGTCGGCAATTAGATCGCGGATGCGCCCGTAGTCGGCCACCAGCCAGTTCCAGTCCACCGGCTGGCTGCCCAGGGTCGCGGCGGCAACGCCGGCCAGAATCGCCGGCTCGGATTTCATCAGGCTCGACAGCGGCTGCAATTGACCATTGGAGCCGTGGACCATGCTGAACGAGTCCTCCACCGTCACCGCCTGCGGGCCTTCGGCCTGGATATCGATGTCGGTACGGCCCAGGCACGGCAGGATCAGGGCGTCTTTGCCGTGCATCAGATGGCTGCGGTTGAGCTTGGTGCTGATCTGCACGGTCAGGTCGCAGTTGCGCAACGCTTGGAAGGTGCGCGTGCTGTCCGGCGTGGCTTGGGCGAAGTTGCCGCCCAGGCCGATAAATACTTTGGAGCGTCCTTCGAGCATGGCGTGGATCGCTTCGACCACGTTGTGGCCATTGGTGCGCGGCACCTGAAACTGGAAGCGACGCTCAAGGGAATCAAGGAACGCAACCGGCGGGCGCTCGTTAATGCCCATGGTGCGGTCGCCCTGCACGTTGCTGTGGCCGCGTACCGGGCACAGCCCGGCGCCCGGGCGGCCGATATTGCCGCGCAGCAACATCAGGTTGGCGATTTCCTGGATGGTCGGCACCGAGTGGCGGTGCTGGGTGATACCCATCGCCCAGCACATGATCACGTTCTTGCCTTTGGCGTACATACGCGCCGCTTGCTCGATTTCAACCAGGCTCAGGCCTGACTGCTCGACGATCTCCTCCCAAGAGGTATCGTCGATCTGGCCCAGGTACTCCAGCACATTGGCGGTGTGTTCGTTGAGGAAGTCATGGTCGAACACCGTTTCGGTGCCTTCGGCCTGCGCCTGGCGTTCCCACAGCAACAGGAATTTGGCCATGCCGCGCAGGATCGCCATATCGCCGCCCAGCGCCGGGCGGAAGTACGCGGTGTTGGTCGGTTTGTCGCCGTTGGTGAGCATCTCCAGCGGGTGCTGCGGGTGCTGGAAGCGTTCCAGGCCGCGCTCCTTGAGCGGGTTGATGCACACCACCTGGGCGCCACGTTTGACCGCTTCGCGCAGGGGTTCGAGCATGCGCGGATGGTTGGTGCCAGGGTTTTGGCCCCACACGAAAATCGCGTCGGCGTGTTCGAAGTCATCAAAGGTCACGGTGCCTTTGCCGACCCCCACGCTTTGCGCCAGGGCCACGCCGCTGGCTTCGTGGCACATGTTCGAACAGTCCGGGAAGTTGTTGGTGCCATAGGCGCGTACAAACAATTGGTATAGGTACGCGGCTTCATTGCTGGCGCGGCCGGAGGTATAGAACTCGGCCATGTCCGGGCTGGGCAGGGCATTGAGGTGCTGGCCGATCAGGTCGAAGGCCGCTTCCCAACTGATGGATTTGTAACGGTCGGTTGCGGCGTCGTAGCGCATCGGCTCGGTCAGGCGGCCTTGGTATTCCAGCCAATAGTCACTTTGCTCCAGCAGCGACGTCACGCTGTGCTTGGCGAAAAACGCCGCATCCACCCGGCGCTTGGTGGCTTCCCAGTTGACGGCTTTGGCGCCGTTTTCGCAGAACTTGACCATGCCGCTTTCCGGCGAGTCGCCCCAAGCACAGCCTGGGCAGTCGAAGCCGCCGTTCTGGTTGGTCTTGAGCATCATGCGCAGGTTTTTCAGCGCGTTATCGCTGGTCAACCACGCCTGCGCCACACTGATCAGCGCGCCCCAGCCGCCTGCCGGGCCTTTGTATGGCTTATAGCGCGGTGTGGGGGTTTGGTCGGCTTGATGATGATTGCTCACGGCTGGTTCTCCATCGCAGGGCTGTAGACCCGCGGCGCACTTTTCTGCGGCAGGTGGATGAGATTGAGGTTGTGCCGACGGGCCCATTGCAAGGCCAGGCCGGTGGGCGACGACAGGCTGACCAGGGTCTGGATGCCCGCGCGCAGGACTTTCTGGATCAATTCGAGGCTGCAACGGCTGGTGACAATCGCCACGCCGCCGTCGGTTGGAATTTGTTGACGGACCAATGCACCGATCAACTTATCCAGAGCGTTGTGCCGGCCAATGTCTTCGCGGCCCAGCAACAATTCGCCCTGATTATTCATAAACACCGCCGCGTGCACCGCACCGCTGTGCTGGCCGAGGGGCTGGAACGCGCTGATGCGCTGGCGCAGGCCGTCGAGCCACTCAGCAGGCGGCAGGGGCGCGCCGGCCAGCACTTGCAGATCCGGCAGGGCCTGTTCCACGGCTTCTACGCCGCATAAGCCACAGCCGCTGGTGCCCGCTAACTGACGACGCTGCTGCTTGAGGTTCCAGAACGCGCGGCTGGAAATCTGTACCTGGGCGTATTGCGCAGAGCCCGAGCCGCTAAGCTTCAGGTCGTAGATATCGCTGATGTCGGCGATGATGCCGCTGCCCAGGCTGAAGCCGACGATAAAGTCTTCCAGATCCGTAGGCGTCACCAGCATCACCGCTTGGCTGATGTCGTTATAGGCGATCGCCAACGCCACTTCTTCGGCCAGCGCGGTGCTGGCGACGTCTGAGTGTTCGAGGGTGCAATACTGGTAGCTCTGGCTGGCGGCCGACGCGGGCGTTTGTGCAGCAGGCGCCGCGCAGGCTGGGCGCTGGGCGTTCATTTGGCGTACCACCGGCGGATTGATCAGTGTTTAGACTAGGCGCGACAAAGCGTCGCGTCTAATTGCCAGTACTGATGCACCGATAGATGACGTCGATCAAGGCTCTATTTGCGATTTCTGATACAGCGCAAAGCACGCCTCGGCCAATGCCGAACGCGGTGCACTGCGACGCATGATCAGCCCCAGCCGCGCGAGGGTGTGGGCGTTTTCGATCGGTTGCAGGCGCAGGTGTTCGGTGAGGGCATCCAGCCCGCCCTCCAGGGGCATGACCGCGCAACACAAACCGCCATGCACCGCCTGCAATAACTGATGGACGGCATCGGTCTGCAGCAGCGGTTGTGGGTGCAGGCCGCGACTGTGGAAGTTGTGGTCGATGGATTGGCGAAAGTGCATGCCGCTGGTGAGCATGCCCAGCGGCAGTTCGATCAGCGCTTCCCAGCTCAACGGTGTGTCGCCGAAGCTGAAGAAACGCTGGTCATATAGCAGCCCCATGCGGGTTTCGCCCAGGGCCAGGGAGTCGAAGCGTTCCGTGTCGAGACGCTCCAGGTACGACACGCCCAGGTCCAGGCGATTGCTGGCCAGTTGTTCGAGGATCTGCTCGGAACTGAGCGCCGACAGCTCGAAGCGCAGGTTCGGATGCTCTTTATGCAACTGCTGCATCAGTGCCAAGGGATCGAAGCTCGACAACGGCACCACCCCCAGGCGCAACGTGCCCACCAGGTTGCCGCGACACGCTGCCGCTTCAGCCTGCAAACCGTCGTAGGCCGCCAGCACCGTCCGCGCCCACGCCAGTACCCGTTCGCCTGGCGCGGTAAAGCCTTCGAAGCGCTGGCCACGGTTGACCAGCGGCAAGTCCAGCTCTTCTTCCAGGCTGCGCAGGCGCATCGATAACGTGGGTTGGGTGATATGGCAACGGGCTGCGGCCTGGCCGAAGTGACGGGTCTCGTCGAGGGCGATGAGGAATTTCAGCTGTTTGATGTCCATCTTCGCTCCAGGGCTTATTCCAATGGCGGGGGGATTCTAGCGCGTTTGGGTCTTTGGTCGGTCTGGAACCCAAGTGTGCAGGACTGGTCTAGTCTTGGGCATCTGGAATTCATATCCCAAGGAGAGCGCACCATGAGTCTTTTTAGCTTTGTTAAGGAAGCCGGCGAGAAGTTGATCGACCTGTTGACGCCGGGTAATGCCAATGCCAGTGAGCAGTTGAAGGAACACGTGGCCAAGGTGGGTCTGGGTAATCCGAACGTGCAGACCAAGGTGGAGGGTGACAAGGTGATCGTCACCGGTGAAGTCGCCAGCCAGGAAGAGAAAGAGAAAATTCTGCTGGCGCTGGGCAACATTAAAGGTGTTGCGAGTGTGGACGACCAGATCACCGTATCCGGCCCGGTGGTGGCTGCCGCACGTTTCGTCGTTGTGAAAGAGGGCGACACTCTAAGTGCGATTTCTCTGGCGGTGTATGGCAACGCCAACCAGTACAACAAGATCTTCGAAGCCAACAAGCCGCTGTTGTCGCACCCGGACAAAATCTACCCAGGGCAGACGCTGCGTATTCCTGAGTAATACACGGAAGAAAGGTGGGTGGGGGCTCATCGCCCCTCTCACCTCAGAGACCGACAATAAGATCGCGGTAGTCACCGACCGCTGCAAACTCGCCAGTGTCTTTCGGCCCCTTCTTGCTATCCGGTTCTTTTACCGCCAGCAAATGCCTTACGCCAAACGCCCCGGCGCTGCGCAGGATCGGCAGGGTGTCGTCGATAAACAGACTGCGGGCCGGGTCGAACTCTATATCAGCTTGCAAAGCGTCCCAGAATTGCGGGTTTTCCTTCGCGAAACCGTAGTCGTGGGAACTGATCAACCGTTCGAAATAGGGCGCCAGCTCGATGCGTTCCAACTTCAACGACAGCGAGTCGCGGTGAGCGTTGGTGATCAGGATCACCCGCTTGCCGGCCTGTTTGATGGCCTGCAAAAACGTGTCGGCATCCGGGCGCAGGGCGATCAGGTGCGCGGTCTCCAGCTTGAGTTCGCGCACCGGGAGGTTGAGTTCTGCGCTCCAGAAGTCCAGGCAATACCATTGCAACTGTCCAGCGTTACGCTCGAACAGGGGCTGCAATTCCATCTCGGCCATGGCGCGGCTGACGCCATGCAGCTCGGCGTAACGCTGAGGCAGGTGTTCCATCCAGAAATGGTTGTCGTAATGCAGGTCCAGCAGGGTGCCGTCCATGTCCAGCAGGACGGTGTCGATGGCGTGCCAGGGCAAAGATGGCATGGGGCGTTCTCATGTAAGTAAAGATATCCGACACAGACAATCGGAAAAGCCACGGTATAGTAACCCGATCACGCCAAGGAGCCGCTTATGCGCCAGAAACCCACCGTCCTCGCCCGCGAAATAGTCGCCAGTAGCCGTTTGTTCCGCGTGGAGGAAGTGCAGTTGCGCTTTGCCAATGGCGTTGAACGGACCTACGAGCGCCTGGTGGGCCGGGGGAACGGTTACGGCGCGGTGATGATCGTGGCGATGATCGATGAGGACCATGCGTTGCTGGTGGAAGAGTACTGCGGCGGCACGGATGAATATGAAGTGTCGCTGCCCAAAGGCTTGATCGAGCCCGGTGAAGATGTGCTGGCGGCCGCGGATCGGGAACTCAAGGAAGAGGCAGGCTACGGTGCCCGGCAGTTGGAGCACATTACCGAGTTGTCGCTGTCGCCTGGCTATATGAGTCAGAAAATCCAAGTGGTGCTGGCTACCGATCTGTACGAAGAACGTCTGGAAGGCGATGAGCCCGAGCCGATGCGGGTGGACAAGGTCAATCTGCGCGAGCTGTCGAGCCTGGCGCAGAACGAGCAATTCAGTGAAGGTCGCGCCCTTGCCGCGTTGTACCTGGTGCGCGATCTGTTGACCCAGCGTGGAGCCTTCAACGCATGAGCGAACTGTTCCTGGGCCACCCGTTTATCGCCCCTGTCATTGAACTGGCCCGCCAGGCGGGTGAAGCGATCCTGCCGTACTGGCGCGCGGATGTGGCCGTGACCTCCAAGGCCGATGACTCGCCGGTGACGGCGGCGGACCTGGCGGCGCACCACCTGATCCTCGCCGGCCTGACGGCCCTGGACCCCAGCATCCCGGTGCTCTCCGAGGAAGATGCCGATATCGACCAAAGCGTGCGTGCCAGCTGGCAACGCTGGTGGCTGGTGGACCCGCTGGACGGCACCAAGGAATTCATCGCCGGCAGCGAAGAGTTCACCGTCAATATCGCGCTGATCGAACAGGGCCGCGTTGTGTTTGGCGTGGTCTCGATGCCCACCAGTGGCCGTTGCTACTTCGGTGGCGCGGGCCTGGGGGCGTGGCGTTCGGATGTCAATGAAGCCCCACGGCAGATTCAAGTGCGCCAAGCGCCGGCGGAGGGCGAGTGCTTTACGGTGGTGGCCAGTCGTCGACACACCAGCCCTGAGCAGGAGCGATTGCTGGAGGGGCTGAGCGAAGGGCTGGGCAAACTGGAGCTGGCGAATATCGGCAGTTCGTTGAAGTTTTGCCTGCTGGCCGAAGGCAGCGCCGATTGCTACCCGCGCCTGGCTCCGACCTCACAGTGGGACACCGCTGCCGCCCAAGGCGTGCTGGAAGGTGCCGGTGGCGAAGTGCTGGAGTTGAGCGGTGCGCCGTTCAGTTATCCGGCGCGGGAATCGCTGCTCAATCCGTTCTTTTTGGCGCTGCCGGCCAAGGCGGCCTGGCGTGAACGTTTGCTGAGCTTGGCGCGTTCTTAAGACCTCAAGCGAGCTGACTGTGGGAGCTAGCCCCGTCCCACAGTTGTTTTGTGTAGGGGGTTCTAGCGGTGCAGGACGTATTGGCCAGTGAAGGCGACCGCTCTTTCGTCACTGCCCTCATTCACGATCCAGGTGTCCAACGTCAACCGCGCCCGCCCATAGCGCTTGTAGGTGGCTAAAAAACGCTTCCACACCTTTTCCTCCGGCGCCTGGCAAATCACCGTGGCGTCCTGTGTCACCGGCAACGGATAACTGATCTGCCCCTCCTGAATCACGATATGCCCGTCCTCGATACCTTCCTCGCGCAACTGCAGGTGCAACCAACCCCAGCCCGCCAGCACCGCGCCGCAGTAGAGGCTGCCGCCGAACATGGTGCTCTTGTGGTTGATATTGGCTTGCAAGGGCAGGTGCAGCTGCAACTGGCGATCTTGCCAGTCGAGCACCTTGAGCCCCATTTCCCGGGTCAGGGGAATGTCATGGTGAAGGATGGATTCCAGGTAACGGCTGTCGCGGCTCATGGTGGCCTCTTGGCGGGTAGGAAGGGTCATTCGTCGTCGGCACTGTGCTGGGCGCTGTCGGCGAAGTTCAGCCCGTGCTTGCGTAGTTTGTCGTGCAAGGTCTTGCGCGGTACGCCGAGGGCTTCGGCGAGGCTGCGCAGAGAACTGTGGGGGCGGGCGAGTTCGGCGGCGATCAGGCTTTTTTCGAACTGTTCGACCTGTTCGCTCAAGCCGCCCGGCGTGGATGTCAGCACGCTGCCGGTGGGGTTGTCCGCCGAGCTGTCCAGGGCCAGCTCCAGGCCCAGTGCAAAGCGCTCGGCGGCATTCTGCAGTTCCCGCACATTACCCGGCCAGCTGTGGCGCAACAGCAATGCGCGCTGGCCCGGTTGCAGTTCGTGTAGCGGCAGGCCATGGCGACTGCTGGCCTCGTCGGCAAAGTGTTGGAACAACATCAGCGCATCCTCGCCCCGTTCGCGCAACGGCGGGATGCGCAGCGGCGCCACGTTGAGACGGTAATACAGGTCGGCGCGGAAGCGGCCCTGGTCGGCGGCCTGGCGCAGGTCTTCCTTGGTCGCGGCGATGATGCGGATGTCCAGTGGGATCAACTGGTTGCCGCCCAGGCGCTCTACCACGCGCTCCTGTAACAGGCGCAGGAGTTTGACCTGCACATCCAGGCTCATGCTTTCGATTTCATCCAGAAACAACGTACCGCCATTGGCAAACTCGAACTTACCGATGCGGCGCTTCTGCGCACCGGTAAATGCGCCGGGTTCATGGCCGAACAGTTCGCTTTCGACCACCGACTCGGCCAGGGCCCCGGCGTTGATCGCCACGAACGGCCCGCTGCGTCGGCTCGATAGATCGTGCAACGCGCGCGCCACCACTTCTTTACCGGCGCCGGTTTCGCCGAGGATCAGCACGTCGGCCTTGGTTGCGGCCAGGGCGCCGATCTGCTCGCGCAGGCGCAGCATCTGCGGCGAATGCCCCACCAGGCGCGTGCTCAGTTGCTGGCGGTCGCTAAGGGCCAGGCGCAGGCTGCGGTTGTCCAGCACCAATCGACGCAAAGCCAGGGCGCGGCGCACGCTATCGAGCAAAGCGTCGCTGGCGAAAGGCTTTTCGAGAAAGTCATAGGCCCCGGCGCGCATGGCTTGCACAGCCAGCGGTACATCACCGTGGCCGGTGATCAGCAACACCGGTAGATCCGGGTCCTGGCCGTGCAGCTCGGCCAACAGTTCCAGGCCGTCCATGCCGGGCATGCGGATGTCGCTGACCACCACCCCCGGCCAGTCCCGCGACAGCTGCGCGGTGAGGCCGGTGGCTTCGGCCAAAGGCAGGACCTTCAACCCGGCCAGGTCCAGGGTCTGGCACAGGGCCTGACGCAAGTGCGGGTCGTCGTCGATCAGCACCACCTGAATCTGGTTATCGATACTCATACACTGCGGTCCTCGGACGGTTGCAGACTGACGCCCGGCGAACCGGCACGCAATTTCAAAGTTAACAGCGCGCCGCCTTCCTTGTGGTTGGCAAACAGCAGTTCGCCGCCAAAGGCGCGCATCAGGGTTTCACAGATGGCCAGGCCCAGCCCAAGGCCTTGTGTGCGCGTCTTGGTGGTATAGAACGGCTCGCTGGCGCGGCCCAGGGCTTCCATGCAAAAGCCTGGGCCGTTGTCGCGAATGTACAGGTTGACGCCTTGCTCGGTGGTTTCGGCACTCAGCCAGAGTTTGCGCGGCTGGCCTTTTTCGGTCAGCGCGTCCAGGGCGTTGGCCAGCAGGTTGCCCAGCACCTGGCGCAGGCGGGTTTCGCCGGCCTGCACCCACAGCGTGGCTTCCGGCAGATCGCGGATCAATTCCACTTCCATCGAGCGGCGGCGCTTGGCCAGCAGCGCCAGGGCGTCATCGAGCGCCGGTTGCAGCGCCACGCTCTCGGGGGCATGGCGGTCGCGGCGGGCAAAGGCGCGCAGGTGGGCGATGATCGAGGCCATGCGCCCGGTCAGTTCGCTGATCAGCTTGAGGTTGCCGCGCGCGTCGTCGGTGCGCTGGTGATCGAGCAGGATCTCGGCGTTTTCGGCGTAGCTGCGGATCGCAGCCAAGGGCTGATTGAGTTCGTGGCTGATGCTCGCCGACATGGTCCCCAGCGCCGACAGCTTGCCGGCCTGTACCAGGTCATCCTGGGCGCGTACCAGTTCCTGCTGGGCGTGTTCGCGCTCCAGCACTTCTTGTTTCAGGCGTCGGTTAAGGCCTTCCAGGTCGCTGGTCCGTTCGGCCACACGCATTTCCAGTTCGCGGCGGGCTTTGGCCTCAAAGGCAATACGCTCCAGATAGTGGCGACGGCGCTGCATCAACAGACCGAGCAACAGCATCAACACCAGCAGTGCCGCGCCGCCCACGGCCACCACGGTGCGCACCGGGCGGCTGATCAAGGATTTCGGCGCGAGGATTTCCACGTTCCAGCCGGTTTCGGCGATGGCCGTGGACTGGCGCAACCAGGCGGTGCTGCTCAGGTTCAGCGGCTGTGGATCGCGGGTCGGGTAGGGCTGGATTGCGATGATAGCCTGCCGCTCTTCAGCGGTGAGCGGGCGCGTGGCGCGGAATCGCCATTGCGGGCGTGACGTCAGGATCACCACGCCGTTGTGGTCGGTGACCAGCAGTTGTTCCGGGGTGTTACCCCACAGGCTTTCGGTGTGATCCAGGTCCACCTTGACCACCAGCACGCCGATGACTTTTTCACCGTCGCGCACCGCCGCGGCGAAGAAGTACCCGCGCTTGGCGGAGGTGGTGCCCAGGCCGAAGAATCGACCCAAGCGCCCGGCCATGGCTTCACTGAAGTAGGGGCGGAATGAAAAGTTACGTCCGACGAAGCTGTCCTGTTTATCCCAGTTCGACGCGGCGAGGGTCTTACCGGTGGTGTCCATTAGATACATCACTTCCACGCCGGCCTGGGCCGCCACGTCTTTGAGCAGCAGGTTAGCGTTGGCCAGGTGGGTACTGACCTCGGGCGCCGCCAGCGCGGTGCGCAGGGCGGGCAGATCGCCGAGGATCTGCGGCAGTACTTCGTAGCGGTGCAGGGTACCCAACAGGTTGGCGACGTACAGGTCGAGGGTCTGGCGGTTTTGTCCGGCCAGCTCACTGCGATAGTAGCGCTCGGCCAGGTGTTCCAACGGCCACAGCAGCGGGGCCAGGCACAACGCCAGCAATGCGAGGCTGCGCCAGCGGGGTCGTCGCGGAAGAGGTGGAGTCATGGGAGTCGTGCGCCTGGGGGTACAGGCGCATTATGCCTAGTGCGGCTGTGCAAGACACTCGCGCAGTGCGTCCAGCCAATGCGGTTGGGCGACATGCCACTGTTGCTGCAAGCGGCTGCAGTCCAAACGCGAGTTCAGCGGGCGTTTGGCGGGTGTCGGGTAAGCGCTGGAAGGGATGGCCTCCAGCTCGGCGCAGGCTTTGCCGGTGGCCCGCAGATGCTCGCCGATGGCTTGGGCAAAGCCGAACCACGACGTTTCGCTTTGGGCCGTCAGGTGATACACCCCCCACGCGCCGGCGGCCCCAGCCTGCCAATGTTCGATCAGGGCGCGAGTGCTGTCGGCGATGGTGCCGGCCCAGGTCGGCGCACCGATCTGGTCGGCGACGATGCGCATCTGCGGCTTTTCCTGCAGCAGGCGTTGCATGGTCAGCAGGAAGTTCTTGCCGTGGTTGGAATACACCCAACTGGTGCGCAGAATCAGATGCTCGCCTCCCACTGCCGCAATCGCCTGCTCGCCGGCGAGCTTGCTTTGGCCATACATCCCCAACGGGTTCGGCGTATCGGCCTCGGTGTACGGCGCCGGTTTGCTGCCGTCGAACACGTAGTCGGTGGAGTAGTGGATCAGCGGCGCGCCCAGGGCCTTGGCCTCCTCAGCCAGAATGCCGGGGGCGATGGCATTGATGGCGAAGGCCACCTCCGGCTCGCTTTCGGCCTGGTCGACCGCCGTGTGGGCGGCGGCGTTGATGATCAGGCCGGGGCGGTGGGCACGGACCTGCTGGCGGATTTGGTCGACGTTGGTCAGGTCCAGTTGCTCGCGACCCAGCACGATCAGTTCGCCGAGCGGGGGCAGACGCTGCTGCAGAGCCTGGGAGACTTGGCCGTGTTGGCCGGTGATGAGGATTTTTAGGGCGCTGTTCATGGAAACACTTCGGCCTCATTAAACCGCACGCCGTTCTGGTCCTTGGTGGACAGGGTCGGCGGACTGCTCAACTGCCAATCGATGTTGAGCTCGCTGTCGTCCCAGCGAATGCAGCGCTCGGCCTGCGGGGTATAGTAGTCCGTGGTTTTGTAGAGGAACTCCGCGTAGTCGCTGAGCACTACAAAGCCATGAGCGAATCCAGGAGGTATCCATAGTTGACGATTGTTATCGGCTGACAGGCGCACGCTGACCCACTTACCAAAATTCGGCGAGCTGCGGCGGATATCTACTGCCACGTCCAATACTTCGCCTGCCGTCACACGCACCAACTTACCTTGGGCATGTTCGATCTGATAATGCAGGCCTCGCAACACGCCTTTTTGCGAACGGGAATGGTTGTCCTGCACGAATTGCAGTTGCAATCCTGTAGCCTGGGCGAAATCCCGGGCATTGAAACTCTCATAAAAGAAGCCGCGTTCATCGCCAAACACCTTTGGTTCGATGATCAAGACACCGGGCAGCTCAGTGGCGGTTACATTCATTTAGAATCCTTGGCGAGTGTGAACAAATACTGGCCGTAACCGGTTTTGCCAAAATACTTGGCTCGCTCAAGCAGATAATCTCGGTCGATCCAGCCGTTCTCATAGGCAATTTCTTCAAGGCAAGCGACTTTCAGACCTTGGCGATGTTCGATGGTCTGCACGTACGTCGAGGCTTCGAGCAAGCTGTCATGGGTGCCCGTGTCGAGCCAGGCAAAGCCACGCCCAAAGCGTTCCACATGCAGATCTCCACGCTGCAGGTACGCGTTGTTGACGTCAGTGATCTCCAGTTCACCGCGAGGCGAAGGCTTGACCGCCTTGGCGATCTTGATCACATCGTTGTCGTAGAAATACAGGCCGGTCACGGCGTAGCTGGACTTCGGCTTGGCGGGTTTTTCTTCGATTGAGAGGGCGCGGCCTTCGTTGTCGAAGTCGATCACGCCGAAGCGCTCCGGGTCTTTGACCCAATAGCCGAATACAGTCGCTCCGGACGGGCGATTGGCGGCTGTGCGCAATTGATCGCCGAAGTGCTGGCCATGGAAAATGTTGTCGCCCAGGATCAAGCAGACCGGGTCGTCACCGATAAACTCTTCGCCGATGATAAACGCCTGCGCCAGGCCATCCGGAGAAGGCTGTTCGGCGTAACTGAACCGCACGCCGAACTGGCTGCCGTCGCCAAGCAGGTTGCGGTATTGCGGCAAGTCCACCGGGGTTGAAATCACCAGGATGTCCTTGATCCCCGCCAGCATCAGCACTGAGATGGGATAGTAGATCATCGGCTTGTCGTACACCGGTAACAGCTGTTTGGACACACCCAGGGTAATGGGGTGCAAGCGCGTGCCGGAGCCACCGGCCAATACGATTCCCTTCATCATGCAATCAGATCCTTCGTGTCGGTGTTGCCCAATCGTTCGCCCTGATAACTGCCGTCCTGGACCCTGCGGCACCATTCCAGGTTATCGAGGTACCACTGCACGGTTTTGCGCAGACCGGTTTCGAAGGTTTCTTCCGGAACCCAGCCCAGTTCGCGTTCGATCTTGCTGGCGTCGATCGCGTAGCGTTGGTCGTGACCTGGCCGATCCTTGACGAAAGTGATCAGGTCGGTGAATTGCGCGACGCCTGCGGGCCGTTGCGGCGCCAGTTCTTCCAGCAGGGAGCAGATACCGCGCACCACGTCGATGTTCTTTTGTTCGTTATGGCCGCCGATGTTGTAGGTCTCGCCGACCACACCTTCGGTGACCACTTTCAATAGAGCGCGGGCGTGGTCTTCGACGAACAGCCAGTCCCGCACCTGCAAACCATCACCGTAGACCGGCAATGGCTTGCCCGCGAGGGCATTGAGGATCACCAGCGGAATCAGCTTTTCGGGGAAATGGAACGGGCCGTAGTTGTTCGAACAGTTGGTCAGCAGCACAGGCAGGCCGTAGGTACGGTGCCAGGCGCGCACCAAGTGGTCGGATGCGGCCTTGCTGGCTGAGTAGGGCGAGCTGGGAGCGTAGGGCGTGGTTTCGGTGAACAGGTCATCCACGCCGTGCAGGTCGCCATACACTTCATCGGTAGAAATGTGATGAAAGCGAAAGGCGCTTTTGGCCGGCTCGGTCAGCGTATGCCAGTAGGCACGGGCGGCTTCGAGCAGGCTGTAGGTGCCGACGATATTGGTCTGGATAAAATCCGACGGACCGTCAATCGAACGGTCGACATGGGACTCGGCGGCCAGGTGCATGATCGCATGGGGCTCGAAGCGTGCCAGCACGGCGCTGACGGTGGCCTGGTCGATGATATCGGCCTGGACAAACTCATAGCGGCTGTTGGAGGCGATGCTGGTCAGCGACTCCAGGTTGCCAGCGTAGGTGAGTTTGTCGAGGTTGAGCACTTCGTGATCAGTATTTTGAATCAGATGACGAATCAAGGCTGAGCCAATAAAACCGGCTCCGCCGGTGATGAGAATACGCATGTCAGGGGCCTTTTCCTTAGACGGACATAGAGCAAATGGGGCATAGCTTGGGTTGTGATGCTTGGCAGCGCAAGTGCGACACGCGTGGGGGTTGCTTAACCCCCCAAAACAATGGCGATATACACGCCTAAAAATCAGAGGCTCTGACCATGCTGCTCGCCACGTTGATCCATCGCGCCAGTCTACCTTGCCCGCAAGTAGGCCTCGATCAGGCCACTCAACTCTTGGCGCAGCACTATGGCCTTGCTGGCACTTTGCAGTCGCTGGGCAGCCAGCAAGACCTCAATTACAGAGTCGACACCCCCCATGGGCGGTTTGTTCTGAAAATCTGCCGGGGTGACTACGCGGCGTTGGAGCTGCAGGCTCAGCACGCGGCGCTGGGTCACCTGCAGGCGCACGCCGAGGTGCGTGTGCCTAAGGTCATCAAGACCCTGGCTGGCGATGAGTTGCTCACCTTGACCATCGGCGGGCAAACCCTGCATTTGCGGCTGCTGGACTATCTCGACGGCCAGCCGTTGACCCACATGCCGCACTTGGGTCGCGAGGTGATAGCCGGGTTCGGTGACCTGTGCGGCCGCATGAGCCTGGCGCTCGCGCCGTTCGAGCATGGGGGCCTTGAGCGCACGCTGCAGTGGGACCCGCGCCATGCTCCGGAACTGATCACCCACCTGCTGACCAGCCTGGAACGCCTCCCGCACCGTGACGCGTTGGAGCGCGTGGCCGCGCAGGTTCAAGCCCGAATTCGCCCTTTGGCCGAGCGCCTGCCGTGGCAAGCCGTTCACATGGATATCACCGATGACAACGTGCTGTGGCAGCGCGATGCCCAGCGTCATTGGCACATCCAAGGGGTGATCGACTTCGGCGATCTGGTTCACACCTGGCGCATCGCTGATCTGTCGGTGACTTGCGCGGCCCTGCTGCACCATGCCGAAGGCGACCCCTTTGCGATTTTGCCGGCGATCCAGGCCTGCCATGCCGTGACCCCTTTGCAACGCGAAGAGTTACAGGTGCTGTGGCCGCTGATCGTTGCGCGGGCGGCGGTGCTGGTGCTGAGCAGTGAGCAGCAGCAGCGCTTGGACCCGGATAACAGCTACCTGCTGAAAAATGCCGAGCATGAGTGGGAAATCTTCCATGTGGCGACCTCGGTGCCGTTCGAACTGATGGAAACGGCGATTTTGAGCAGCGTTGGCGAAACGCCGATGCCCATCGCCAGCCAGGATTTTGCCCCACTGTTACCGGAGCTGGTCGGTCGCGAATTTGCGTTGATCGACCTCGGGGTGCTCAGCCCGCATTTCGAGGCTGGCAATTGGGAGACACCCGGTGTCGATCGCAGGCTGCTGGACGAAGCAGCAGCAGTTCACGGGTTGGCGGCCAGCCGCTACGGGCAATATCGGCTGTCGCGCACCGTCCCTGACAGCGCCGCCGAGCCGGAGACCTTTCCCCTGCACGTCGAGCTGCATGTGCCCCACGGCACGGTGCTGGAAGCGCCTTTCGCCGGTACATTGCACCAGGACGCTGATGGGGTCGTGAGCCTGCAGGGCGTCGAGTCGAGCGTTCGCTTGATGGGGGTCAAACCCTCCCTCAAACCGGGTGCGCTGCTGGTCAAAGGGCAAGTGTTTGGCGAGGTTCAAGCGCCGCTGACCGTACAACTGTGCCGCGCCGATCTCGAACCGCCGCTGTTTTGCACGCCTTCGCGCGCATCGGCCTGGCAAATCCTCTGCCCGTCGCCTGCTGCTGTGCTGGGGCTGGCTTGCGACGCCGAGCCTGAACTGGACGCTCACGCTCTGCTGGCTCGCCGCGACGCCAGTTTTGCGCGCTCGCAAAAGCACTATTACACCGATCCGCCGCGTATCGAGCGGGGCTGGCGCAACCACCTGATCGACATGCAGGGGCGTTCCTACCTGGACATGCTCAACAACGTGGCGGTGCTCGGCCATGGGCATCCGCGCATGGCTGCGGTGGCGGCGCGGCAATGGTCGCTGCTCAACACCAACTCACGCTTTCACTATGCCGCCGTCACGGAGTTTTCCGAACGCCTGTTGGCCTTGGCGCCGGCGGGCATGGACCGTGTTTTTCTGGTCAACAGCGGCACCGAAGCCAACGACCTGGCCATTCGCCTGGCCTGGGCCTACAGCGGCGGGCGCGACATGCTCAGCGTACTGGAGGCGTACCACGGCTGGTCGGTGGCGGCGGACGCGGTGTCCACCTCGATTGCCGATAACCCCCAGGCCTTGAGCAGTCGTCCGGACTGGGTGCACCCAGTGACGGCGCCCAACACCTATCGCGGTGAGTTCCGTGGGCAGGACAGTGCCCCGGACTACGTACGCAGCGTGGAGCACAACCTGGCGAAAATCGCCGCCAGCAAACGCCAACTGGCAGGCTTTATCTGCGAACCGGTGTATGGCAACGCCGGTGGCATCTCGCTGCCGCCGGGCTATCTGCAACAAGTGTATGGCCTGGTGCGCGCCCAGGGCGGCGTGTGCATCGCCGATGAAGTGCAAGTCGGTTATGGGCGCATGGGGCGGTTCTTCTGGGGCTTCGAGGAGCAGGGCGTGGTGCCCGACATCATCACCATGGCCAAAGGCATGGGCAACGGCCAGCCACTGGGGGCCGTGATCACTCGCCGCGAAATCGCCGAAGCGTTGGAGGCTGAAGGCTACTTCTTCTCGTCTTCTGGCGGCAGCCCGGTAAGTTGCCGGATCGGCATGGCAGTGCTGGATGTGATGGAAGAAGAAAAGCTGTGGGAAAACGCCCAAGTGGTCGGTGGGCATTTCAAAGCTCGCCTGGAAGCCCTGATCGAGCGTCACCCGTTGGTCGGCGCGGTGCATGGGTCCGGTTTCTACCTTGGCCTGGAACTGGTTCGCGACCGGCATACCCTGGAGCCTGCCACCGAGGAAACCAAAATACTGTGCGACCGCTTACGGGAGTTGGGCATTTTCATGCAGCCTACCGGTGATTATCTGAACATCCTCAAGATCAAACCACCGATGGTCACTTCCCGCAGCAGCGTGGATTTCTTCGTCGACATGCTGTCGAAGGTGCTCGATGAACAGTTATAAATAGTCGATTCTTATCGATAATGAGGCCGGATGCTTCAAGCTAAAGCCTCTTAACTGCTTTTAAAGCCGATTTTTATCCGTTATAAAGTCGGCCATCACCCCTTCGGAGCACCGAACGCCATGACCACTTTGCACAGCACTCCCCGCGCCGATGGCTTCCATATGCCCGCCGAATGGGCGCCACAGACCCAGACCTGGATGATCTGGCCTGAGCGCCCGGACAACTGGCGCCTGGGTGGCAAGCCGGCGCAGGCGGCCCATGTGGCCGTGGCCAAGGCCATTGCGCGGTTCGAGCCGGTGACGGTGTGCGTGTCCGCCGGCCAATATGAAAACGCGCGGGCGCGTTTGGATGTGCCGAATATTCGCGTGGTGGAAATGTCCAGCGATGACGCTTGGGTGCGGGACACCGGCCCGACATTCGTGATCAACAACAGCGGCGAAGTGCGCGGCGTCAATTGGGATTTCAACGCTTGGGGCGGTTTCGACGGCGGCCTCTACGCGCCGTGGAACCGTGACACACAAGTAGGCGGCAAAATCCTTGAGATCGAGCGCGCCCCCCGTTACCGCACCGAAGGTTTTGTGCTGGAGGGTGGTTCGATCCACGTTGATGGCGAAGGCACCCTGATCACCACCGAAGAATGCCTGCTCAACCGCAATCGTAACCCGCACCTCGACCGCGCCGAGATCGAGGCGGTGCTGAGCGCCAATCTGGCGGTGGATAAAATCATCTGGTTGCCGGACGGCCTGTTCAACGACGAAACCGATGGCCATGTGGATAACTTCTGCTGCTACGTGCGCCCGGGCGAAGTATTGCTGGCCTGGACCGATGACCCACAAGACCCGAACTACGCGCGCTGCCATGCCGCCATGGACGTCCTGCAACGCAGCACCGATGCCCAGGGCCGCTCGTTTACAGTGCACAAAATGCCGATTCCGGGGCCCTTGTATGCCACCGAAGAAGAGTGCGCCGGGGTCGACCCGGTGGACGGTTCCCAGGAGCGTAATCCGACCGTGCGGTTGGCGGGTTCCTACGTCAACTTCCTGATCGTCAACGGCGGCATCATCGCGCCGAGCTTCGACGATCCGCTCGACCTTGAAGCCAAGCGCATCCTGCAGGACCTCTTCCCGCAACATGAAGTGGTGATGGTGCCGGGTCGTGAATTGTTACTGGGTGGTGGCAATATTCACTGCCTGACTCAACAGCAGCCTGCGCCGCATAAAAACTGAGTGCGGTTGTAACAGCGCTTTAACGACGACCTGGCGCTACGCGCCTCCAGCGTCCAAGGCAAGCCCGCGGCCTTACTAGCCCGCGGGCTTTTTTGTGCGCGCAGGCCCCTGAATCTGGCGCATTGGCATAGCTCTTGTATCGGTTTTGCCATAGCAGTGGCCCAAGGTGATGACTGCGCAGTTCTGTCATAAACCTTGAGTAAGTTAGCCGCTCACGCAGTCGGAGAGAGCGCTGAAATGAACGTCGAAATCAACCCCATGCGCGCGCGCCCGCTTCATCCTTCCCGGGTCGACAGTGACGCCATCCATGCCCTGGCGCTCTGGTTGAAGGAAAACAGCGCGCGGCAGGTCAGGCAACCCGACCTGCGCAGTGTATTGAGTGAACGCTACCCGCAGGGGTTGTTCAGTGAGGATGAAGTGCACGCGCTGTGCGAGGTGATGCGCAATTAGTTGTCGTTTTTAGACATGTCATCAGCATCTCCTTAGAATTATTTCGCCTAAATACAGACGATTCGCGAAATTGACACATAGTTCAACGCGCGACTAGGATTGCGCCCAACGCCTGTGGCTAACCGCCATGACTCTTCCAATAAAAAAAGGCCCGCGGCATGTTCAGTCGTCCGCGGGCTTTCTTTTTTCTGGAAAAAGTCGATATCAGAAAGCGACATGGAGCCTGGTATCACAGCGCGTACTCAACCCGTAATAAGGAATACAAGAACATGTTGAAGCAACGGATGAGTCTGATCGCTCTGGGGATTTTGAGCGCATCGACAGCAATGGCCAACGACCAAGACCAATCCAAGGGTTTTGTCGAAGATAGCCACCTGAATATCGCCGCACGTAACGCCTACATCAGCCGTGACTACAAAAACGGCAAGCAAGACAAAGCCGAGTGGGGCCAGGGTTTCATCGGTAAATTCGAGTCCGGCTTCACCCAGGGCACCGTCGGCGTGGGTGTGGACGTGATCGGTCAGTACGCTATTCGCTTGGACGGCGGTAAAGGCCGCAGCGGCGCTGGCGGCATCGACTTCTTTAAGCAAGGCGATAGCGGCTCGGCCGCAGACGACCTGGCCAAAGGCGGCGCTGCCGTGAAGTTCCGGGTGTCCAACACCGTGCTCAAGTACGGTGATCAGTTCCCTAACGTCCCGGTTCTGGCCTACGACAACTCCCGCCTGTTGTCCGAAACCTATACCGGCACCTCGATCGTTTCCAAAGAGATCGAAGGCCTGCAACTGGACGCCGGTCATTTCACCAAGGAAGCGCGCAAGAGTGCTGAAGGTACCGACAGCGGCCGTCTGAAAAGCATCGATTACATTGGCGGTAGCTACAAATTCACCGAAAGCCTGTCGGCCGCGCTGTATGCCTCCGACATGCAGGACGTGCTGAAAAAGCAATACGTCAACGTCAACTACGTGCTGGCCCTGCCAGAGAAACAGTCGCTGACCTTTGACTTCAACGGCTACAAAACCAAGTTGGACAAGAGCTTCGCCCTGCAAAACCAAGGTGACGAAGATGCTCGCGACAACAAGATCTGGAGCCTGGGCGCTACCTGGGCCGTTGGTCCGCACAGCTTCACCGTCGCTCACCAGCGCAGCACTGGCGACACTGGCTACCTGTACGGCGGCTACCGCAACGATGGCGGCATCGGTGACGGCGGCAACACCATCCTGCTGGCCAACTCCTACTGGTCCGACTTCAACGGCAAGGACGAGCGCTCCTGGCAGGTCGGTTACGGCCTGGACTTCAGCACCTTCGGCGTGCCTGGCCTGACCTACAACGTGGCCTACGTACGCGGCACCAACATCGATGACGGCTCCAACCGTGGCGATGGCACCGAGCGGGAAATCTTCAACCAGTTCAAGTACGTCGTTCAGAGCGGCCCGGCCAAAGACCTGAGCCTGCGCGCTCGTGCGTCCTGGTTGCGCGTCTCCAACAACGCCAGCAACTACAACGTGGGCGGTAACGAACTGCGTCTGTTCGCCGACTACCCAATCAACGTGTTCTGATTGACCGCACGTTGCGCCTGATGTCAGGCGATAAAAACCCCGACTGGTTCGGGGTTTTTTTATAGGCGCCGATCAGTCCTGACGGCTTTGCAAGATGCTGCGCGCCAGCGACGCATTCACGTAATCGGTTATCAGCGACAGCCCTTCGTAAGGCGCGATCTTTCGGTTATCGATGCACAACTGCGCCATCTGCAACACCACCAGGCGCTTCTTCTTATTGAGTCGCACCCCCGGCACGCCGAACGCCGCTTTGCGCAGTTCGGGCAGCGGTGCTTCGTCCGTCAGTTCAAGCGTGAGCCAGATGCCTTGAATCGGTTGCAGCGACACATTGGCGATATGCTCGATCGGCAGCGGTTGCGCCAGGTTGGCAAACACAAAATGCTCCGGCGTGAGCCGCAGCGCGATCTGCGGCGCGCGTTTGTAACGGCGCACGCCCAGCCACACAAAGATCAGCGCGATGCTGGCGATGGCCCCGCCGGCACCGAAGGTCGACAGCGGCGTGCCTTTCACGCGCGATGGATCGAGCCAAGGCAGACTCATGATCAGCAGCCCGAGCACCACAAACGGCGCCGCCAGTACCGTCGTGATCAGGGCGCGCCGCCGGCCACCCTCGTGTAAGGCGTGTTCGCCCTGAGCGGAAGCGGCCAGCGTTTCCAGCAGTTCGGTTTGTGCCTCGTCTTCGGCGACCACGGCCTGGATCAAGTCGTCGGACAGCTGTTCGCTAAGCGCTGACACCGAACTGAAAAAAACCGCCAACTGCGCCTGCGCCGCCTCGACATCCACCGCGCGGGTAGCGTTGCGCGTGGTCTCATCCAGCGACACGTTCAGGGCTTGCAGGCGTTCGCCGTTGGAAGGGTGGGAGTCGGTTGGGTGTGGTTGGTGAATGTCCAGTGCGTCAGGCGGTAGTTGCAAGGCTTGTTCGCGTAATGCAATCAGCAGGCCCTGGGTCAGGTCTGCTGTCGACGCCGTCTCGCACAACGTGATCAACGCGTCCTCTAGGTGCGGTTGCAACACCGAAACGCGCAGCAAGGCCGAGGCTGCCGCCCCATTACCGGCCAACCGCGCGCCGGCGGCATCGGCCAGCAGTTCGCGCTCGCGACTCCAATGGTTCACCGCGTGGTCGAAGCGCTGTATGAAAAACACCCCGAACAGAAACGACGGACGCATCAGCCACCCTTGGATCAAGTCACTGGCCAGCAATGTCTCTTGCAGCGCCTCCAGGCTGCGATTGACCCCATCGTAGATCGGCAGAAAACGCAGGCTGTACTCCGTGTCCTGCCCCACAAAGTGCGCCAGCTCATGACCAATCACGGCATTGATTTCCGCCGGATCCAGCAGCCCCAGGTACGGCAACGGCACATGCAACGTCCGCCCATGCAGCGAGGAGTGCGCCGGCAGCAACGTGGCGTCGCTGGAAGTGACGTAAAAGCCTTGGGCCAAGCTCACCACGATATGGTCGGGCGGCAAAGCACCGAGCCGCCCCGCCAATTCACTCACCTGGCGCCATAAACCTGGAGCCTGTACGGGCGTAACTTCCCGCGCGAAAATCTCCATGGGCGCCGGCGTGAACATCACCAGCATGTGGCGCAATTGCCGCAGCAGCAGCCAGATGGAATACAGGCAGAACGCCGCAACCACCCCCAGCACCGCCATCAACTTGACTTCACCACTGCCCAACCGGCCTACATGCCACATCCCCAAGCCTTCGAAGCACAAGGCTAGCGCCACTGCCGCCGCCATCGCCACCACATGGCTCACCAGCCCATAGGGCAACAACCGACTGCCTTGGGTGAACACACGTAGTAATGTTTCTCGCGATTGCAACGCCCGCCGCCCCGCCCAGTGCGTCCCGGCCAACGCCGCCAGGCCGATCACCGCCGCCAGCAAACCGAACCCCACCACCCACGGTGCCAACACACGCATCGCCCGATTCACCCGATGAGCCGTGGGTAACTCCGCTTCGATCTTTTCCAGGCGCGAGAGCGCCAACTGCACGCTGATCTTCTCATTCGGCAGATCGACACTGGCCATAGGGTTCCTCGCCGCCAGCGCCCGCAGTTGCTGTTTCGCAATGCTCACATTGCTGTGGTAATCGATCATCGCATTGCTCATCTCCTCCGCGCGCTGACGCTCCCAGTTACCCAGGGCGGCCAACAGCAGCGGGAAAATCACCAAAAGAGCGACGAGTTTTAGAGCGTTCATGGGAATTCGTTCGGGACGCTTGGGGATGTTGGTTATACCCAAAAGTGTTGGGGGTGGGCAAAGTGCTTTGTACACGTCTGGCGGTCACCTCGCTGACCGAAGCCCTTATGCATATCGATCAGCAGCCCCCACGGCCGGATATCTGAAAACACAGGAATTGCCAAACGCCAACGGACTTCCTCTTCATTTCTCTTAGTCGAAATTGCGCGAATTATTGATGCTGTAACCGGTGCTATCCGCAGGCAGCTTCTTCTTGGCGAATCCGTTGATAACGATGTAAAGCAATGGGCCAATCGATACGAAGACTGCCGTTATTAGAAAGTAAGGCACAAGAGAGACCGCAGATCGGCCTTTGGAACGAGCGTCTCGATACATCCAGATGCAGGCGAGGACGCCGAGCAGATAAAGGTCAATAACTACTTGGGCAGTGTCCGGGCTGGATATTAACTCCCGGCCGAAGTCGATCAGCGATTGATCGGCAACGAACATAGTACCCGCTGTATACATTGAAAAAATCACCAACGTGGAAAGCGAGAGGTAGGGTCTGTTCATTTGTCCTCCTTGAGCAACAAGCGATGATCAACGCTGACAAGGTAGTGATATTGTCACGACGAGATCAATGACCTCACAGGTCATGGACTCAGCCAACTCGCGCCGTCAGAGTCGAACAATGAGCCCCCGATCTTTTTCTCGAACGACACCCTCCATCACCGCAAGTGAGCAGTTGCGGCAACTGCGACGTCAGGCGAAATTGAGCCAACTCGACCTCGCCTTGATGTCGGGTATTTCTCAGCGCCATCTCAGCTGCATTGAGACAGGGCGCGCCAAGCCAAGCCCCGGCACCCTGCATAACGTACTTATGGCACTCAATGCGCCTCTAGAGCTCTGCAACAGTGTCTTTCTCGCCAGTGGTTACGCACCGCGCTACGAAGCGACACCTCTTTCCTCGCCAAGCATGGAGGCTGTTCGTGACGCTATTACTCATCTCCTTCATGCCAACAACCCCGCACCAGCGATTGTCTTGGGGAGTCAGTGGGAGATATTGGCCGCCAACGCCAGCGCTGGAGTGTTGTTCGAACTGGTCGGTCTGAGTACCGATGCGGCGATTGGCCTAAATCTTTTGGTAACGCTGCTGGAGCCTGAAGGGTTGGGCGATCATCTGAGCAATGCCGAGGAAATCAGATTGATTGCCTGGCAAAGGGCCGCTAGAGAGGCCCTGAGCAACCCAGGGCTCTCGACGCTTCTGAAAAGCCTCCCCGCGCCTCAAGAGGCTTCCACGTTGGCAAACGAACCGCCTCCGTTAGTGCTGACACGTATCGACTCAAGGCAGGGGGAACTGAAATTCATGTCAACTTTCACAACATTTGGCATGCCTCTCGACATTACTATGGAGTCGCTGCGTATTGAGCATCTGATTCCTGCTGATGCGAGAACCTGGGAAGTCATGGGCCGAGCCTATGAACAATTGAAACGCTGATGCCCCTTATCTTCGGTTCAATACATTCTAGGGGTTGTTAGCCAGACGCTTAGTGCGCCAGTTAAAGCGGGCGGAGGATGAATTTTCCAGCCGCGTCTGCCGATCTTTTCTACTCCCCCTGAATGAGCCTATTTCCCGGCGCCGAAATGAGCTGTTGACGCAACTATCCAATTTCATGCAAGGCGCCTTAATTATCGCTGTTTGTAATCTTGCTTAAAACTCGGTGCTAGAGAGTTTGTAGGGGGGGAAGGACGGGCACGGGGTTCGGACTTTTCCGACTCAATTAGTACAAAGTAGATTTGATGTGTTTTGAGATACATGTATTCGCCCGGGATGAATGAACTTAACCAGTAATGCCGCTGTCGGGTTACATGCCGGAAAATGCTGCGCGGTTTGGGGGTGTGGAGAAGATTGATCGGATTATATGATTAATGAGATGGCCGATCAGACAATGTTTCAAGTGAATGAAGCCTTGCTTATTGATAAAGGCTCAGGCTGGAAAATGAATGTGGCCGAATGACTTTGATTGCGAAAATCTCTTTTGATAGAGGTTTTAGTAATGATTAAATCTGTTTTGAAAGCATATTGGTATTAATGACTGTTACTTTTCACAGGTGTAGAGGGGGTGCCTATGAATTAATCTTTTTGATGAGTCGTCACTTGCCCAGTGACGAATATTTTTTATCGGAGATTGATCATGCCATTTGTTGAAAATCAAAAAGGATCCCAGTCAAATACCGTTTCTGATTCCGCTGTAGAGAACATGTTTAAGGGTATTGGCGTGGGGAATGAATGTAAGGTCCAATATGTATCGGCCGCCGATAATATGAAAAGTTACTTCATCGTTGGTGTGCTTAAGTCTTATGATATGACGACCAAAACGTTCAAAGTGGCTCGTGATGAAGGGGAAGAAGTTATTGATATGAATCTTGTAACGAGTCTATCTGGTCTGACGGTTTTAGATCACCTTAAAAGAAAGCGGCCTGCGCGGCAGGAAAGAATGAGAAGGCTTTCGTTGGTTGTTGATGGATTGACGAAGGCACTTATGGCGAATGATAAAGAAGCCTTGGAATTTCCTGCCTTTAAAGAGTTCAATATGTTGACACTTGATGATGTGAAAAATTTTCAAGCGTTTGACTACTGGCGTAGAGATATGATTCTGATGCGGTACGAGGCGTATGAAATATACGGCAAGGCAGCGCCTATAGTTCTTGACAGTGTTTTGGTGGAGAGTTACAGGCGTATGCTTGATGGCGCTGTGTAAAGTTAGTCAATTTTCTAAATTAAAGATTGAGACTTGTATTCAGGCGCTTGCTGCATTGCACAGTAAAAGCGAGGTCAGACCCCTTTCTTCTCCGCGGTTAGGTGCGCTTTCTGCCATTGTCCCGGTGGCAGCGTATGAAAAACCGATTCAAAAAATGAGCGTGGACGTTTTGTGGACGTTTTGACGAAAACGAGACATAGGATTTTCGCCGTCTCCCAAACCCCAGAAACCACAAAGCCCCGCATTGCGGGGCTTTGAGATATGGTGCCGGCACCAGGAGTCGAACCCGGGACCTACTGATTACAAGTCCTAACAAAAGTGCTGTATCCATTAGAGGCTTCCGCAGAAACAGAGGCTCTTATTGATCGTCTGCGTGTATGTGCCGGATATATTCTTCGATAAATTGGACGGAGTTTGGACGGAAAAATGACGGGGATTTTGTATCTGATCTCCCTCTCGTTGCTGCTTGATGCGGCAAGAAAAAGTAAGCGATTTGAACGCTCTCTGACCGCGCCGGTAAGCTGCGGTCGTTCTCTTTCCAAACCTCTCACTGCGGGAAATCACCCGATAAATCGCCGGAGCCCGAAGCTGGTTGCTCTGGAGGCCAAGTTTCATCACGCGGAAATTTTCACAAAAAAAACATGCTTACCTCGCTGGCGGGAGGGGGAAAAGTGCTTTCCTGCCGAATTTTTCTTCGCGGTCAAAAATTCTGAGGCCATTAGACCGCCAGCACTTCGTCGGATGAGCTAGCTGACGCGACATGCGGCTCATATACTGGATATACGCACAGTAAATATGGGCATCCTTTGAAGGTAACCGGCAATGAACGACTCTCCCGACACCACACTGACCGCTGCCTGGATGGCCATGTTGAATGATCAGAAAGCGCTCCTCATACACCCAGGTCTCCACCATAAAAAGCTGGTTGCGGGGGCGAATGCTCTGTATCGAGCTCAACTGATTGGTCGTGATGGCTTGGGTGATCTGCTCGAACTGGCAGATGGAGCTTTGGCTTATGCCGTCGAAGCCTTGTTGGATGACTGGCGCAGCGAATAGGCCGGATTTCTCATGCACATGTTGATTACTCCTATGCGCTGCAAAGGCGTGGCTTTAACCGTTCAGGAGCGAAGGAGATATAGCGCGATTCGGGGGGACGTTCGGGTTTCTAGCGAGGTTAGCGGCGAGTTGGGCCGTAGCTCGAATGTTGCGCGGATATGGGCGGGGTGGCCATTAGAGCCTGAACCTTTGCCTCGGCTGCTGGACGTGACTTTGGCTGGTATGGCTCCTACAGGGTTCGTTTTGAGTGGTATCGAATACATTGACGGATGTGCGTATGCACAGTCCTGGTGGTGCCGGCTTGAGTAACCAGTGCTGAGAAATTAGCTAAGCGCCGGCGCATTGGTGCTCTATTCTTAACGTGCGCTATGGCGCGTAGCGCGTAGTAACTTTGACGCCGGTCTATTGGCAGAGTTTGTTTTCAGGTGAAAATTAACTAGTTTGCGTAGATTGTGCTAAGGAAGCTTTAGAGTACGAGTTAGGAGAGCAAATGGTCGCTGATGGAACGTTTTTTTTAAAAGTTGCGGCGATTGGAAATTTTCCAATTTTGACCATTAGCAAAGATGAATATCAATTATTGATAAAATCAAAATATATATTGTCTGTGGCTTTGAGTATTGAAGAGAAGTACGATTTAACGCTGTGCAACTTTTTGGATTTTGAGAAAGAGTTGCTAGTGCTTGCTGCTGAAAATATGGTTAAACTAGATATTGAATATGATCGACTATATTTAGTTAGGTCGTCCATGAATAAAAGAGTTGTCAATTTCTTGTGTTCAGCGCGAATGTACACTGAGCAGATATCACGACAAGCCTCTAAATGTGTTGTTTCTGAATCTGATGTTTATACATTGTTAGAGTGTCTAAAATCGGAAATTTATGATCAGTCTTTGAGTTACCGCGCTATGGAGGCAATGCGAAATCATGTGAATCACAGTGGAGTTGCCGTGCACGGCCTCAGTTTGCCTAGTTGTTGGAAGTTTGAGAATGATGCTAACTTCAAAGAATTAGTTTTTAATATCGATATTTTTTCAGAAAGAAACATTTTGGCGGAAAATCCAAAGTTTAAGCGTGGCGTTTTGGCTGAGCTTCCTGAAAAAGTTGATCTTAAACGAGCTATTAGATCTTATATGGGAGCAATAAGTCGCCTTCATGAAGAGGCTCGTAAATTGATTCGAAATAGTGTTGAGGAGGCGCGCGCAGTAATAGAGTACCATCTGGACGAGTATAGCAAAATTAACGAAGGAAAAGCTTTTGCAGTAGGCGCATACAATTACCCAGTTCCGCAAAATAAAGGTTCTAACAAAAAACCCGTCATGCTAACGCTCAATTGGGATAACGTGAGACGGCAGTTGGTAGAAAGAAACGATTGTATTTCAAACATGGATAAACGGTTTGTTACAGGTTCATTAACTATGAATTCGTAACTATTTTGCTTTCACCAGGAGGGGCCATGCTTAAACCAATAATTAAAGAAAATAGCGTAAATGAAAGCGAAAGAATTTTAGCAAGGCTTGCAACCAAAACTTTTTTTAGCTTGTGGAGTTATCCAAGTCTGTTTCGCGCAGTAGGGGGTGGAAAGGAGCTAATAGATCTTACAGTATATTTCAACAACACTCTGATTTTATTTTCTGATAAGGGAGAGGTTTTGTTTCAAGAACAAAACGAGAGGAAGTTGGCTTGGAGCAGGTGGTATCGCGGAGCCGTGCAAGATTCCGCAAAGCAACTATATGCAGCAGAAAAATTTATAAGGCATTCTCCGGAAAAAATTTTTATAAATAGCAAACTATTTGAAAAATTCCCGTTTGATATTTCTCAAAAAAACCTAAAGATACATTTGGTAGCTGTTGTTCGGGGTATTGGGGATGTTGCTAAGGCTCATTTTGATTCGTTAATGCCGGGTAGTTCTGGTACGCTTGGTTATTCATATGGGGCGTCAACTGAAGAGCTTCTACAGCTTCCATTTTTCGTGGGCGAGGTAGATAGGAATAAAACTTTCGTTCATGTGCTGGATGAGGTTGGAATTGGGGTTTTGCTTGATGAGCTTAACACACCGACAGATTTCATTAATTATCTTGAAAGTAAAGAGCGCGCCGTACGAGAACGGAATCTACTATTTAGCTTGGGCGAGGAGGAAACATTAGCTTATTATTTGCAAGAGGACGGTGGCTTTGGGTATGGTGATATACCTAATTTGACACCAGGAGGTAGTCAACCATTTTCAATTCCTGAAGGAGAATGGAGTTACTATAAACGAACAGTTGCTTATGCTCTTCGTTATAAAGAAAAAAAGAAAGCGGACGTTTGGGGCGAAATTGTAAAACGCTTCTCTGACTGCATAATTGAAGCTAATGTTGGAGAAGCTGCTGAACAACCGTTGTTAACACATGCCAAGGCTGTAGAGGTGTTAGCATCCGAGAATATTCATTCGCGGGCCTTTCTAACGACAGCACTAATGGAGAAATACGGATCTGTTCCTGAAATGGTGCGATCTTCAAGAGTAGCACCTTCACTATCTCAAACGGGAAGGTATTATATTTTTGTATTTTTTCCATGGGGCTCTTCCTATAGTGACTATGATGATTACCGAAGGGACCGCTTTGAGTGTATGGTGGCATATGCTTTTGTGGCTAGATATAAATTCCCTCATGCTTCAGAAATTGTAGTATTTGGTTCATCTACCAAAGGCAATGGTCCTGCATCTGAAACTATATTCGTTATTGATGGGAGCGTGCCTTTAACACCAGCAGAACGTTATGAAGCTCAACAGATCATGAAGTCTGAAGGAGTTCTGGACGATATGAAAATTTTCAAAGAAAGAAAATTTGAAGGAAGCCAGGTACCTGCTCGTAATGATTTATGTCCTTGTGGATCAGGAAAAAAATACAAAAAATGCTGCATGTAATCGCTAATGAACGGCCTGCTATATCTCGTGATAGGTGGGCCTGAAAATACTGATTTGGCCAGTGAGTATTGGCAGCCCAGGCATTCGCAGATCATGGTCAGTGCACTGATTGAAATGCTGGAGATATAGCGCCTGCTAGCGCGTCGTAATCCGGAGGTGGGTGAGAGGGATTCACCGAAAACCTATAACCAAGAACACGCAGCACCGTTGCTTGGATGCCTCGAATATTGAGTTTTAAAAAATTTCCAAAACCCCCAAGCGTGGGAAATCCGCAAGCCCGCGTAACATCATCTAATTTCGCCGATAACGATGATAGCGAGCAGGTTGACGAAGTACTCAGGTACTATTCTTCGAAAATTTTGTGAGGCTACGCGTAAGCCCCTCACAAGAAGGGCCATGCGTCATCTTGCTTGGCTTCGCTATCGATGAAATTCTGGCCAACAGAGTTACATCGATAGCGACATAGGCAAAGCTGTTAAAACAGCCGTAGACGAATCAGAGGCTTATAGCTAGGAGGCTGCAATAGCCTTCAAAACAACCTTGATTCCGAGGAGCATCGGCGTGCTGCCATTAACGTCGGGCTCAGCGAGCTTTTTAAAGCCAAGCTGTTCGTAAAATGAAACAGCGTTGGGGGCCGAATCCAGATAAATCCCTTTGATTGGGATCTCTTTGTGGACGCGAGCAGCCTTTTTAAAGGCCTCCATCAGGAGTTGTTGGCCTATGCCCAAACCCTGATAATTTACATCAACGCCAACCATCACAATCCGTATCACGGGGACTTTGATAGGTAGATTGGTATCGCTGATAGCTTCCTGCGCTAGCTTTCTTTCGATATCTGCCAAGGTTACCGTGCAGAAGCCTGCAACCTCTCCGGTTTGCACCACTGCACCGATGGCGTTGATGTTTTCGCTTTTAAGGGCCCGTTTAAGGCTGCCTTTATAATATGAATCAATTACGCCTACACCAGAGCTGAACCCTTTGATGTAATTGTATTTTTCGAAATTGGAAAGCAAATTGCCGTCAATTTCACATGTAGGCATCCCGTCGGTTTTCATGTTGACCTCTCATTAGTCTAAGTAAAGCGTTTGAAGGCTCGGCAGTTTCGTCCTCTACGAGGATTTGTTGTAATCTATTAAACGATTTTTCCGATAGTTCTATTCTCCTGTGGTTTTCTATTACTTCTTCTGCTTTTGCGAAAGCAGAAGCGATGATGAATGCGGTCATGTCTAATCCAGAAATCGATGCAGCTTGCTTTATCCTTTCCTTTGCGAACTCAGTTGTTTTTATTTCAAGTCTTGCGTTTTTCGCAGGCTTCAATGTTTCGTCTAAAGTTTTCATGTTCAATACCTACTTAATATCTCAAATATTTCTTCCTTTTTAGTTTGGTTTAACTCCAGGATCGCTTACGGGCTCTGGAAGGCTTCTTGGTAGTCACAGGACATTCCTCACATATTCAATTTATTTAGTTTAATTTTCGTAGTTTAGTTTTTCAGTTTTTCAGTTTTTCAGTTTTTCAGTTTTTCAGTTTTTCAGTTTTTCAGTTTTTCAGTTTTCAGTTTTCAGTTTTCAGTTTCAGTTACGATCGCTAGCGGTACGGATATTAGCCGTACGACCCGTCGCTGTCAACCGGTACGGGTATCATCCGTACGTGGTCGGCCAGCTTGAGTATGACTATAGGCAGCAATGGCTGCATGAGATCAACCCCCGCCCAACCCACTCCGCCACCTGCGTAACAACGGCATTTCCGGCACTGAAAGCCTCCGCAAGGTTGGCCGCATCCAGTCCGAGGCAAAGCCCATCATTTTCAGCCGTTCGCTGCCGCTCAACCATCTGATCCCATCCGTCCGGCTCAGCGACGAAAGTGGTACAGCCCATAGCGATCTGCGATCCGGCTTTGTTTGCCAATAAAGTATTGGCAGCCCAGGCATCCGCGGGCCGTGGCCAGGGCTGCGATTGAGACGCTGGAGATATTGCGTCCACTGGCGCGGCGTCAGCCAGGAGCTGGATGGGGGGCATTTGTCGATAACCGGCGACCAGGAATACGCGGCGACGTTGCTGGGGGACTCCGAAATATTGAGCATTAAGCACTCGCCAAAATCCCACATACCCGCAGTCCGCAAGGGCCCGGATGACTGTCTCAAAGTCACGGCTATCGTTGACAGCGAGCAGGTTAACGACGTTCTCAAGGACCACCCAGCGAGGTTGTATTTCTTTGAGGATTCGTATGACTTCCCAGAACAAACCGCTGCGTTCGCCTTGCAGTCCTCGTGTAGCGCGGTTGCTTTCGCGGCGTCCGGCGACGCTGATGTCCTGGCAAGGGAAGCCGGCGGTGATGACATCGACGGCTGATAAATTGTGGGCCCCGCAGGCGCGCACGTCTTCAAATTGGCGTGCATGGGGAAATCGATCGGCAAGCACAGCCCGGTTGATGGGGTTAAGTTCGACTTGCCAGACCGTGCGGTAACCGGCGTTTTCAAATCCGACATCAAAGCCTCCGATGCCTGCGAACAGGCTGCCAATGGTGGGTTGTTGCATTCATTTACTCTGTGATGGGTTTCAATTTCAAAGCCAACCCCGCCGCCGAAGCCGCATGCGCAGCAAACTCCGCAGCGTTGTCCGGCGGCGGTGTCGGGCCGTGTTTGTGTGAGGCGAGGGCGGTGTTCATTTGTTGGAGCAGATCGATCACATCACCCAATACCTGCAGCACATTGACCCCTTCTGATCCCAGCCAGGTCTTGGGCGCCACCAGCCGTTGGCCGATCGCCGCCACGCTTTCGCGCAGTCCCTGGATGCGTTCGTGCATGTCGCCGCCGACGGTCGCGTTGTGTTTTTGCCCCACCACCAAGTTCAGGTCTCGGCCGGTGGCTTGGTGCAGGTCGTCGACTGCCGCCAGGCTGGCCGATCCGCCGGACAGCAGCTTTAACGCGCCCAACGCCTCGACCGTCTTAATTCCGCCGACGGACTCCGTGCTGTGGTCATCCACTTCGACGGCGCTGATCTGATAACGCTCGGCGTTCTCCAGCGCCTGCACCTGGCGCTCGCTGGCTTGGTCGGTGATGCGGGCGTCGGTCTGGCGTAACCAATTGCCTTCGGCGTCGGCGCGTTGTTGCACGGCTTCGCTGTGTTGCCACAGTTGGTCGCCTTTCGGCACCTGGGGCAGGCTTAAGCCGTAGGGCAGGAGCTGCAAAATAAACGGCTTGTTCGGCAGCCCATAGGCGAAGCTGACCACCACCAGGGTGCCTTCCTCGGGAAAGGCATAGAAACCTCGCTCGGCACCGCCGCCGGGTACCGGGAGGGCGACTCCTGGCAGCGCCGGTAAATCCGGATCCGCTTCGCCGTCCGGTCCCAGTACTTGCAGGTCAACGGCATAGCGCGGACGGAAGTCGTCGCACAGTCCTGCCGCAGCGGGTGGATCGGAGACGGCCAGCACACGCGCAAAGCGCGGCAGGTGATAGGCGCCGGCCAGTTCTGGGAAGCCCCGTTCGACGATGCGGGTTACGGCTTCTTCCACTTGAGCACCATATGAGTTTCGGTCAGCGTCACAGCGGTGATGCGCTGGCCTTGGTTGATCATCGCACCAGGACGCAGGCCGGGCAGGGCAGCAATCTGCGCGCTTTGGTTGCCTTGATGGGCGTCGAACAGTTCGACGGGCAGTTGCAGCGCTGGCCGAGTGCCCCAGTAGCTGTCGGCCCAGCTGCCGACGTACACCTCGCCATCACCCTGCTGGTGCCAGATAAAGTCGGGGATGTTGAAGACCTTGGCCAGGCTGTCCAAGGCCTGGATGCCGCTGGCCAGTGAGTAAAAGTAAGGCGCGCGATTCCTTGAATAGGGCGCGTTCGGCACTCGAAAGCGCAAGCCCGTGAGGCGGCTTGCCTCAGTCAGTACGGCATGTAGATCCACATGCCGCAACGCCATGGGCAGTGGGTAATCGAGTACTGCCGCCAGCTCGCGGCAGAACAGCACCTGCTCGCGATGATTGGCCGTGGTGCACTGTTCGACGTAACCCACAAAGTGCCGGTGCATGGGCTTATCGTTGTAGCCCACATCGAGCGTCACCAGTCCGCGTTGAGCTTGCTGCGATCTGATAGTTAAGCGCGCGCGGCCAGGAGTGTGCAGGTCGAGCCGTACATCGTGTTGCACCAGGTCGAAAGGCTGGCCGTTCACTCTCACCACTATATGAGACTTCATTCCGCAGGCCCTAGGTAGTCATCCACGCGCTTCAGGATCCGCTCAAACCCACTCAAGCCGGGCTCGTCCGCTTCCGCCGATGGCGCCGCCACGCTTTCCCCACTACCGCTTTGCTGTTGCACGCCGTTTTCCGGCCGGCGCGTCTCTACCCGCTCGGGGTTCGAACGTTTTTCAGTCAGGGTGAATTGCACGCGCCAGGCGGCCAGGTTGTCGTCTTCGCGTGCGGTGAGGGTGTCGGCAAATACCGCTTGGCGCACGCCGAACGCTTCGGCCGTATCGTTGACCACGCGATAGGTTTGCAGCTGCCCGCCGCCGGCCGTGGCCTCCGCCAGGCGCATCAGGTCTACCAGGTGCGAGTGGTCGCGATACGGGATCAGGAGCGAGACTGTCAGCGCCTTGGGTTTGAAACCCTTGTGCGCGCTGTCGGTGTTGCTGGTTTGTCCCGACAGGTCTCCACTCTCGATCCGCAGACTGGCGGTGACCTTGAGGGATTTGCCGTTCACCTTCTGGCCATTGAGCAGCAGCGTCATAGGCCCACCAGTTCCTGCACAAAGCTCAGACCTTCGCGCGGCCCGGCCAGCAAAAAACCTGCGCACAGCACCCATTCGTGCCCCGGCGTTTTGCCGGCTAAGAGTTGTCGACGTAAATCGCTGCCGCTGCCGGGACCGACCAGCCGGGCGACCATTGCCGAGTCCGGGGTGGGATTAGCCAGTTGCTCCTGCAGGTCCTCCAATTGTTGATCCCGCGCGGCCGTGTGTTTCGCTTTGCGCGCGGCGAGGGCGGATAAATCTGCCATCGGCGAACTGTCTGCGGTATAGCTTTCCAACGCTGCCAATTGCCCAGACAGCGAGTGTTTTGCTGCTTGGGTGATGGTGCAACGCTCCAACGGTAAAACGCCCCACGCGGGCAGCGAGGCGGCGCTGGGTAATGTCCACTTTTCTGCTTCGAGGCGCGACAGATGTCGTGCGCGCTTTTCAGCGCGCTGCAACTCCTGGATGGGTAACAACGCGTTGAAGCGTGCCAGCGCGGCCGCCAATTGGTCGTAGCGAGTGGACAGGAACACCACGGCCAACGCATAGCCGCCCGGTCCGGTTGGCAGTTTGTCGGCGAGCACCTGCAATAGGTTGGGCGCGGACAAGAAACGCTGATACCCGCGCCCTTGGCCGATGCCGCTCTGGAATGGCGTCACCACCAAGCAGGCGGGGATCTGCCCCATTTGCTCGGCCATGGCCGCACGGCCGGCGGCTATGGCGGCTTTTGCAGCAGGACCCACGGGGCTTGGGTTGGTGGTCGCTACCCCGTGCAGCTCGGCCAGACGTTTGGCCGTTCCCACCCGTTCGGTTTCGGCCAAAGCTTTGGTGGGCTTCAGATCATCCAACCACCGAGTAGCATGGGATGGCCAGCGCATCGATACAGGCGTCCAGCTCAATCGGCTGCGCTCCAGTGGATCGCCTGCATCGCCGGCAGGTCCTTATCGGTCAGCGCTTTTGCGAGCGCATGTTTGAGATGGTCGGCCAGTTGCAGTGCGGTCTGCTTGTGCTTCAACAAATGCAGGCCCACTGCGTACAACTGCTCGGCCGTATGCTCTCGATAGCGCTTCTGCTCGTTGGCCGTGTAGCAAGGGTAGGGCGCATCCAGGCCGCTTAAGATCAAGCCCGTGAGGTTGATCTGATCTTCCAGTGCGCTGTCGTAGAGAAAAGGCTGTTCCAAGGCATCCGAGGTAAACCCGGATTCAATCACCTGGGCGCAGGTGCGGTTGATCATCTCCAGCTTCTGCGAATGCAGTTGGGCCAGCAGTGTGTCCAGATCATCCACCCACCGGCCGTTTTCCCACACCTGACCCGGCTGAGGGCGCGACACGGTATAGCCGTGGGGGATAGGGCCCACTCCGTCCAGCGTAAGGGGCTCTCCTGTGCTGGTGCTATAGATGATCAGCCCGTTGAAATAGTCCAGCAAATGCCAGCGCTTACCGTCCCACTGCTGAATCTTGCCGTCGGGCGCTTCGGGTGGCGCCACGTCCACACAGCCTCCCGGTATTAGAAACACTCCGGGTTCCAGCGGGGACTCTTCGGCGGTAGCGGTGCCGATATACAAGCCCAATGAGTTGGTTTGATAGACGGTTTTGCTCGGCATGCGGACCTCAATACTTGATGCAGATAAGCAGGGCTTGGTTGACCGGGCGTGCTTCGTTACCGCCCGAGGCGTCGACCGACACGCTGTGGCTGTGCTCGCCCGCGTGTTCCATTAGAAGGGTGTGGCTATGCAAGCCCGCATTGATCAGGGATATCGAGTGCACATGAGAGCCTGACGGCTGCGTTGATTGAACGCCGTAGTACCCGTGACCGCCGCCGAAGTTACCGCTGTCCAGGTTGGTGTAACCCATGTTGAGGTTGTGCCGGTGGTCACCGGCCGGTGCCATGGTCGCCGCGTGCGTGTGGCTGCCTGTGGGGTTGGTGGTGCCTTGGTGGTGATGGGAGCCGGCTGCCTGAGTCACGGCGGTATGCGTGTGCGAGACGTTTTGCCCTGGTTGTTCGCTGCCCAGCGCTCGGCCCGGATCCACACCGCGACCTTTGTCCAGGCCTCGGAGAAACATCCCTCGACTGTCACCGATATTGAATGTGGTGCTGCCATCACCCGCGCCGTATCGGGTCCCGATAACGGCAAACAGCTTGGCGTAGGCGGTGCGAGACACGTTTGCGCCGTTGCGCTCCAGCCAGCCATGGGGCGCTGTCGGGCTGTCGAATGCGGCCACCATGCCCACCAGCGAATCGCTGATTCGTTGGTCCAGGTTATTCAGGGCCTTGGTGGTCGCCAGAATCTCACTGCTGTTCGTCGACGGATCATCACTTTTCGCGTTGGGCAGTTGGTCCAACTCGACATCGGCCTTGGTTGTCGCCCGCGCGCGCAAGTCTTGGTAGTCGCCGTCGCGCGCCGCGAAGTGCTGCACCAGCGGCCCGCCGATCGGCTCGACCTGGCGTAGGTCGTTCACAGTTACAGAGTCGGGCAGGTGTGCCAGGGGCACGAGATAGTGCTGGGTGTCGGCGCTGTCTTGATAATCGGAAAGGTCGTCACCCCATTTGACCGACCAATTTACGCCCACACTGCTGTCCTCACGCATCAGGGCTACATCAAGGTACGCTTTCACTGGCAAGGCTGGCGGGGCCACTGGCCGAGCAGCGGTCAGCTCAATACGCAACCCTTCGACGAACGCCACCCCAGGCTTGAGCTGATATGCCCCGGCCACGTTGACCAGTTGCAGCCCTTGAGCAAAGAAACAGGCGCGCCCGAACACATCCCGGTTTGCCCGGCGCTCGCGCTCGTCTATGTCCCGCAAGCGCACGGTAAAGTCGTGTTGCCAGGTACTGGCGTCGATCGTGATGCCGGTCAGCGCTTGGGCGCCGTCGAACATCAGCAACATATTGCGAGTGACGTTGTTGCCGATCTGGTGCGGTGGGATGTATTTGCGCTTCTGCTGCACCGGCACATAGCCCACCGCCAACAGCACCCCCTCTTCGCTCTCCAGGCCGATCCAGTTCCAGTCGAAGTCTCCGATGTCGCTGCCCATCAGCAGGCTGTACACCACTTGGTTGGGGTTCACGAATCCTTTCTGGGTATAGCGCTGCGTATGCACGATCTGCTCGGGGGGCGGTTTGGGCGCGTCCCTGTCCACTGGTTGCGAGGGATCAAGGCCAGGTACCAACGCCAGCACGAACTGGCTGACCAGCAACACATCGTGCGCTGCCTGTTTCTCGGCGATCAGCCGTTCACCGGCTCGGGTAATGCTCGCGGCCATAGCGGCTCCTACAACGTGGCAACCAGCGTTTGCTGGTCGTCGTTAAAATCGGCCAGGGCCACCCCCAGGGCCACTGGGGTGAGAGTCGCAAAATCGTAGCGGCGGCAGGTGCGGCCGTACTGCTGAACGATCACGCGCAACAGCTCGGGATTGTCTGCCAATTGCGAGTCGCTGAGCTGCAACAGCACCACGTCCCAATCTCGGTCAGGCAGGCGTTCTTCGATCTCGACGTAACCCACACCCAGCCGATTGAGGATGCGCATCAAACCAGCGGTGGAACCTGCGTCGACGGCGTTGATAAAGGCGAACTTCACGCGCAGGCGATACAGACTCTCGGGTTCACCGCGAAAGCGACTGATGTCGCGTTGCCAGGCCAGCAGGTCGAGGATGGTCAGGTGGCAGCGTTGCGGATCCATTTGCAGCAACGGCCAGCGCAGCCAGCCTTCGGCGGTTTCCCACCAGGCTTGGGCGGTGGCCTTGAGTGTGGCCAGCTCGCCAGCGTTCAGCCAAAAGGGCAACTTGAGCTTAAGCATCGAGCAGCACCTTCAGCGCTTCGATTCGTGGAATGTTCAGTTCCGACAGGATGTCGGCGTTGGTAAACCGCAGTGACTCAATAAGCGGAAATTGCGCATGCAGTTCTTCGCTCAGTCGGCTGAATGAGAACCGCGACTGTGGATAAGTCAGGGTCGGCCGGTAGTCGTTTGGAGTGCTCTCACGAAACGCGGCGCGTATGAATTGTTCGACCTGAACGATCAAATGATCGCGCTGCTCCTGATTCAGGTAAGCGCGCGGCCACACTTTCAGTTCGAGGGTGTGCCGCGTCTCTGGCATGACATGCACCAACAGATCGTCACCGTGGCCATGATTACCGCCGTCGCGAATGTGCGCGTTGATCTTCTGCAAATACTCGTCCGCCGGCACTCCAGCTTCGAACAGCACATACGCGTTGGCACTGCCGGGCCCGCGTGGGGCGCCGTGCTCGAAGTACACCCCGTCGGGATGAACGCCCGCAAACGTGGTGATCATGGCGCGGTACACCGCGTCGGTGTGGTACTGGTTCACGGCTGAAAATTGGTTGCGAACCCGTAGGCGCAACTGCTCGTTCGGTTCGGCATCCGCGCCTGGCTGGGTCAGCCAGTCCTCGGTGTTCACCACTTGGACAATGCCCGGTACCGGTGCCGGTAAGATCGCGTAGTACCCCGGCGCCAGGTTAAAACCGCTGCCAGCCTCGACCGCTTCTACGGGGATGGCCAACTGCGACTGGCCTTCAACAAAGCGGCCGGGCGAGGTGGTGATCAGTTCGTAGATATGACCGTTGATGGCCGCCGACTGCACTCGCGTGCCCTTCGGCACCTCCAACGCCCCGGCGGCAGTGCCGCGAGTGAACAGCAACTGTCCTTGGGCCTTGGTCGAAGGCTTACGCTCGACGTTCACCGCCCAGGCAAGGCTATCCAGCCAGGCATCCACGGCGGTCTGTACAAAGGCATTGGGCAGTACCGTATCGATCAAAAAGTGAATCAGCCACAGCACTGGCTGGGTGACCAAGGCTGAGACGATGCGCCAGAACGGCGAATAGGCGCTGGTATTGCTGATCTTGCTGCCTTGCCTGATCGCTTCTTTTTCCCAGGCCTGTTTCAACTCGGCCTCGGTGGTGGGGATCCCGGCGTCGCGCAGAGCCTGTTTGAAGTCCGCGCTCACACCGTCACCCTCACGTCGCCAAACTTCACGGTGGTCGCCGTCACCAGATACTCGTCCGAGGCTTGCCGCAGGATCCGCACCGTGCCCGGCACCAGACGCACGTCGTCCTCTACCAACAGCTCCAATTGCTGTAAACAATCGCGCTGACGCAACGGGTCGCGCTCGGCCACCAGCGTGACCAACAAACCGGTTTCGCGGATCATGTGCGCAATGTCCTGGGCGATGCTGGCGCGGTCGTCGATCAGCAGAGGCTGGTTGGACGGGTCCAGCACCAGGTCATTGCCAGTAATCAACAGGTCAACGTACTCACTCATCCGGCCATCCCCATCAGCCCCTCCAGTTCGTGGGCCGTCATGGGTTTAGCGGTATGAATCTCGATTTTTTCCACATGGGGGCCTCGGTTCTGTGTGGTGCTGTTTTGAATGCTGGTCAACAAACCACCTGGCGGAACGGCGCTGGTGCGGGTAGGGGACAGCGAAGGGATTGCCGCGTTAATGGTTTGCTGAGCACGTTGCGCAGCCTCCAGGCTTTCCAGATTTGGCCCAGCGGGCAGGTCGCCGAACTGCGCTTGAATGTCGACGCCGGGAATCTTGTTGAGCAGCGCGATTAAGCCGTTGATGGCGCTATGGAAGACAGCCACGATTGCGTCCCAGGCCGCGCGCGCCATGCCCGACCAGCCGCCCATGGATTCGAACCACGTCGATAGCTTCGCCAGTTGCTCGCTTACCCACTGGAAGGCGGCGCTGTCTATTAACGCCTGGGTCCATTCATCCCAGCAGTAAACGGCCGCAGCGATCACCGCCACCAGCGCGACGATCCCCAGCACGACCCACGTTACCGGGTTGGCCCACAGCGCGGCGTTGGTTAGCCAGATCGCGGCCTGCCACAGTGTCATCGCGCCTTTTACCAGACCGAACCACAGCACCAGTGAAGCCAGCCCCGCGACGTACAACGTCACCAATAGGATTTGCATCAGGTAGGCGCCGACGTTGCGCCATGCCACCAGGTTCAGCAGCTTCCAAAGCGCGATCACAGGGATCGCGGCCGTGCGCCAAATGCCGAAGGTGAACGTCAGCAGGCCGACGGTGGCGGTCAGGCCCAGCATGGTCAGGGCAGTCAGGCCGATGACGCGGGTGAGGTTGGGAAACAACGATGTCCAGCGCACCACGGACGAGCCGCCCGTGGCCAGGCGCTCAAGGATCGGGTTAAGGATGGGCAACAGCTTTTGGCCGAAGGCGATGCGCACGGCCAGGATCGCGTATTCGAAGCGCTCCCATGGGTCGGCAATGGTCTTGGCCATTTTCACCGCTTGTTCCATACCGGTGACCTTGCCCAGTTGATCAATGCTGGTGGCCAACTCGGCGGTTTTGGCCAGCAGCTGGGTCATCAGCCCCATCGCCTGCTTGCCACCAAAGGCTTTGCTGATCAGATCGGTTTCCGCTGCGTCCAACTCGCCGTACTTGGCGTTGATCCTGCCCAAGATTTCGAGCATCGGCAGGAGCCGGCCATGGCTGTCGGTGAATGACAGGCCCAGCTTGGCCTGAGCACCGTAGGCACCGGCGAGGAAAGCGCGGTATTTGGTCCCGGCTTCACCGCCACTCATGGTCGCCTGCAACGTACCGAGGATGGCGATCTGTTCAGTCGCTTGAATCCCGGCCGAGGCGGCGCTGGCGCCCAAGGCGGTAAAGGCATTGCTCATGCCTTGGCCGGTGGTTTTGAACATCTGCACGGCGGCCGCCGTTTGCCCGCTCAGCTGCTCGACCCATGCGGCTTTGCCCATGGCATCGGCCTGCTTTTGAAAGAGGCCGTACATCGTGCCGACGTAACTGGTGATCGTCGCGGCGTCCGCTTTGGTGGCCTTGGCCAGCACGTTTGACGCGTGAGTGAACACCGCCAGCTGATTGCCGGTGAGCCCAGCGATAGCGCTTTGAATGTCGTAGGCCGAGCGCACAAAGGCAGTCGCGCTCTCGCCGTAGGCAATGCTGAATTGCAATGACTTGCGGTTAAGCAGCTCCAACGCATCCGCCGCCACCCCCAGGCTCTCCACCTCGCCCAATGCCGCTTCCTGGCCCAGCGCGGGCGCCATCGCTGCCTTGAGCGCATGCGCTGCGCCGATCATTCCGGCCATGCCCACACCCATCTGGACCAAGCCTTTTTGCCCCTGGGCAGCTAGGTCGCTGAAGCTGGTTTTGACCTTGCCCAGTGGCTGGCTGACGCGGTCGACCAAACGCAGAATGAAGTCCAGCTTGCTGGTGGCGGCGGCGCTCATTTACGGACGGGCCTGTGCCTGAAAACCGGTGGGAAGTAGTCGTTTGCTCAACAGAAGTCACCCCTTCAATGCCCTGGCAATCCCGTTTGCCACGGCAATTTCCATGCGTTTCCAATACTCATTTTCCAGCCACAAAGCAGTGCCCAGGTTGTCTGCCGTCGGCGCGGTGCCGGGTAGCCAGCGTTCGCCCAGGGCCAGCAGTTGGCCCAGGCTGTCGTCGGTTAAGCGGTCAGCACGGCCGAGGGCTTTTTTACGACCACTTCCACGTCTGGTGCGTACTCATCCAGCAACGTGCCGGCCAGTTGCATGGTCAGTACGGGGTTGCGCAACAGCGGGCGAAGCCCGTCCAACTGCGCGGGCAGTACAGTGGTGGTCAACAGGTTGTTGGACGGCGCCACTTTGTTGTTGGGGGTGACAGCGTTGAAGTACTTGGTCACGTCCTGCGGTGCGAGGCTGAAGGTGAAGTCCTGTTCGCCGATTTGCAGGGTGATATCGCGGCGGTCGCTCATGGTTTGACCCTTTGGTTGAGGTTGGAAAAGTAGGTGTCCAGGCACTGTTCCAGGCGTTTCTCGAAGCGGTGCTCCAGCTTGTCCAGGGCCTTATCGAAGGCTTCCAGGCGGCCGTTGTGGGTCGCCATTTCGATACGCAGCTCCAGGGTCTCGCGGCGGGCGGTGCTGACCTGGCGGAATAGATAAATCTGGAACCCGGCGACCCAGGTGAGCACCATTTCGGTCAGCAGCAACATGGCGCTGATATGCAGCGGAGACATCTCCATCACGGTTGCCCCCAGGCACCGCGGCCGCCCACGCGCACGGCTTGCCACATCATCCAAGCCAGCGATTTGCCGGTGCCTTCTTCCAGGAGCGCTTCATAGAAAAACCGGTCGGCCTCGTACTTGGTGAAGCGATGCGTCAGGTCCGTGTAGATGTAGTCGTGGATCGCACACGGTCGGCGCGTGGTGGGGCGCTGAGCGTCCACCACGGGACGCACCAGTCGTGGAATGCTACCCAGGTCTGTCAGGGCGCCGGCCGGCATCAGGATTTCGCGCCCGTCGAGGGTGGTGTAGGTCAGCGGACTGATCAGCTCCCAACGGTTATGCCCAGGGCGATGGCGTAGCTCCAGTTGGCTTTCAAATGGCACGTTCAGTAGCTCCAGATCGCGGGGCAGGGCAACCGCCCGCCGGCGGGTGCCAGGCCCAGGTGCAGAAACCGCGCGGTGCCTTTCTGGTGAATGCCGACGCGGTTGAAGCCCAGCGGCAACGCTAGGCGAAGTAATGTCAGTGCTTCTGCTCCTCGACAGCGCACGTCCACCGCGCGCCCGTCAAAATGTTCGCCCGGCGCGGCCTTGTTCGCCTCGCTGGGATGGCGGGCGCAACGGTAAGCGCTGGTCAGGTGCATGGGCTGGCCGTAGGCATCGCGTAGACGTTGCAGGCGCGCCATAAAGACCGGATCCATCTCGCGTCCGCTGCTGGTGCAGTGGCCGCACCGGCAGCGCAGCTCCGTGTAGGCAAAGTTCGGCCAAGGGCTGTCACTCATCAGCGCAGGCCCTCGATCTCGCTGGCATCCAGATAAGGCACGCCATTGATGCGGATAAAGTCGGGGCTGGTGACGTCGAAGGGCACCTTGTGCATGGACTTCTGCCCACCTTTGGGATCGATGTCCAGCAGGCTGGAGATTTTCAGGCGGCAGCCGAACGCCTCCACGCGCAGTTCATCGGTGGCGGTCTTTGCAAAGAACAGCGCGTCGAAGGGCTCCAGCTTGCGAAAAGAGCCGGCCCGATTGGCCGCTTGGATCAACAGGCCGAGGTTGGCGCTGTCGAGTTCGAACTCGCCGCTGGCTGCCACGTCGCCGTCCACGTACCCGTCTGGCACGCCTCGGGTCTGCGCGACGGCGCTGTTGTCGGTGATGTCCAGGGTGGCCTTTTCGATATGCACCTGCAGGTCGCCCAGGCTCACGTCGAAATTCATGCCGCTGATTCGGGCCATGGCTTATTCCTTGTCATCCAAGGACAGGTCGAGCGCGATGTTCGCCGTCAGGTCCTTGGGGCAGTTGTACGGGCGGATGAGCAGGTACGCTTCGATGGTGGTGCGGTTTTTCCATACCAGGGTGATGTCGCCGTCTTTGGGCGGTTGGATTTCGCCGGGAAACTGTTGCCCGGCCACGATCACCGAGCGGGACATCTCACGCAGCGGGCGCATTAGCCGCAGGCGTGTGTTGGCCATGCTGTTCGGGGTGTTGTTGACCTTGCGATCGGCGACCATCTGAATCAGCAGGATCCGCACGCGGCGCGCGGCCTTGTCGACGATGCGCAGGTTTTCCACCACGTTGAAGTCGCTGCCGGGGGCGTCGAGCAGGTTGGCGTCGCCCCAGAACATACCGGGGTAGTCCGGATACTGTTGCGGCACTGACAGGCGCATCTTGTCCAGCTCGGCCAGCGTGGCGGATGACAACGGCATGTCGTCTTTGTCTGTGGGCGTAGGGCCCAGGCCGATGAGGGCCCCGGTGGCGACACGCATGGGGCTGTCGGCGATGCTGACGGCGGCGTTCGCCAGGCGGCCGGCCAGCACGCCCAAGTCATTGCCGTGCAGTTGTGGGACCACCACCACGCGCGGCGCGGCCACGTCGCGTAAGAGCCCACGTTGCTCATCGCGGTAACCCGCCCAGTCCTGAGCCGCAGCGATACCGGCGCTGGCGGCCATCACGAATACCCGACGGCCATAGCGATTGATCAGATTAACCGCAGCGGTGTGCAGGGCTTGGATTTCCGCGCTGGTGCTGATGGGTTTGGTGATAACCACGGCTTCGGCCGACAGCCCGACGCTTTGTGCTTGGTCCAGCGCGGCCTGCCAGTCGCCATCGGCGGCCAGTGGCGCGGCGGCGCAGGCCCAGCGGGCGCCGCCGTTATTGCGCGCGGCGATGATCTGAGTTTTCAGGTCGCTGGCCGCTACACCCAGCTCGGTATCCAGATCGCTTTGAGTATTGAGCGCCAGAAGCTTGCCGACGTTTTTGGTCGCCGGTCCGATGAACAGAAAATGGCGTTCAATCGCCGCCACCGGGCCCTGGCCCAGGTTGAGATTGTTAACGCTGACTTGACCTTGAGCCATGGGCGGCCTCGTTACTTGGGCGATTGAAGGGTTTGGCGCAACACGGTGCCCACCACATCGCGAATGTCGCTTGGGTCGGCGCCGAGGGCATCGCGGGCGGGCAGATCGATTTTCCAGCTGTGCCGGCGAGCCACCCCTTCAAGCCTGGCGAGCACCAGCCCTGCCTGGCCGGACTTGAGGTGCTGGACCATCCACTCCCGCGTGGCCGGTACCCAGCGATCACCGTCGCGCATCTGGTAACCGGCCTTCTCCAGCGCGCGTGCTTGTTTTCGAGAGAGTGGGGCGTCGTAGTCGCGTGTGGTTTTCTTCTGCCGGCGCATCAGGGCCGGGGTCATCACGGTCGAATGGCCCGTTTGATGTTCGCTGGCGATGCGTGCGTTACGGGGCTGCCGCCAGCCGAGCGTTGCGGCGTCGGTTGACAGCCGTGTGACCTGCAGGCGAGTGCTGAGTCGGCGTAACATCTTGCGCTTGCCAGTGGCTTTGCGAGGCTCGAAGGCCGAGCCGTCGAGGTTGCGCTGGGCGCCGATCCGGCGCGTGTTGCGGGTGCGCAAGCGCTTGCTGGCGTGGTTGAGCAGGCGCCGACGTTTTGCCGCCGGCAGGCCCAGCAGTTTCAGCTGTTGCTGCGCATCGAGCAGCCCGCGAATGTCGATACTAAACAACGGGACGGTCATGGCTGACGGCTCCTTGCTCGGCGACCCACAGGTCGTACGGTACGAATGCCCAGCGTTTGCCGAACGCTTCTATCTCGCCGTCGTCGGCCTCGGCCAGGTGCAGCGGTTCGATAAAGTCCAGTTGCAGCTCGATGTCGGCTACGTCCGGGGTGAGCTGATCGATCTCGATTACCGGGGCGGCCAGTTGCTTGTCCTCGCGGCCAGGGTCGTTCACTTCCAGCCAGGCGCCGAGCAGCGCCATCAGGCGCGCGGCGTTGTCGGCGAACCGCGCGATGACGATGACCGCGCGGTAGCGCATATCCCCCATGTGCAGGCCCTGTTCGGTGGGCTTCCAGTCCAGGGTTAACGTGACCTGCTCGGCCCAGCTGTCGAACTGCTCGGGTGGAACCAGGAATCTCTCCACCAAGGCGCGGGTGAGGGCGCGCAGCTTGTCCATCAGATCAGCTCCGCCGTGACGCGGCTGCGGCCTTGGATCAAACGCACGGCCTGCTGGCTAAACGACAGGAAACGCTCGGCGGTCTCCGGGCCTTCCTTTGCCAAGTTCTCGGCAGACTCGCGGCGGATAAACGTAGCGAATTGGCTTAACAGGAATGCTTTGGCGCGGCAGTACACGGCGCGTTTATAGCTATCGGCCATGAAGGCGCGTTCGGGCAGAATCATCGGGTCGGCGCTGGTGACGCGGGTGATGCCAACGTTCTGCCATTGCGCTTTGCGCCGGGCCAGGTCGTGGTTCACTTCGCCCATCGCCAAAGCAATGCCGTCCACCAGCAGTTCCACCAGATATTCGGCCGGCAACCGGTAACCGCGCTGGAACTCGGCCACATCCAGGTCGGGCCAGAAGCCGTCATTGGCGATCGGTTGCGCGATCAGGGTGGTGGGTCTACCGGAAAAGCTCATGGGCGGCGGCTCGCTAAAAATAAACGCGGGGGTGGCTGCTTGTGGTCATTGGCGCGCGGCCATGGCCTCGGCAGATCCCCGCTGGGGGGGGGTAAGTCGGTTCAGGTGGCTTGTTGCCGGCGCAGGGCTTTGGTGGCGTCCTCATGCCGGGTTTTGACACCGATGCCGGGGTACAGCGCGGTGGCGCGTTCGAAGTGGGCGATGGCCTGGGCCCATCGTTGCTGGTCCATGGCCAGGATCCCCAGCAGCTTGTGGTAGCGCGCGGGGATACGTTCGAACAGCTGCCATTCGCCGTCCACGCGCGGCAGTAACTGCGACAGATACGGCTCGGGGCTGCGCTTGGCTTCGTGCTCGGCCTCGGCCCAGTCGATCACTGCGTCGGCGATAAAGGTGGGGATGTCACGCTTGAACCGCTCGGGCATGGTCTGGCCTTGGCGCAGGGCAAAGTCGGCCAGCTCCAGACCTGCCTCAAATTGTTCGGTGTCGAACAGCCACACCAGCACCTGCATCAGCACCGGGTTGGGGTGGTTCAAACCGGAATCGCGATAGCGCTGCACATATTCCAGGTACTTGGGCAGCAGCTCATCGCGCTTGAGGCGCTGGCGTTCGCCCATGTTGTTGAGGTCGGACAGGCGAGCGCAATCCTCGGACAACGCGGATGTCATCAGCGCCAGGTGTTTTTGCGCGTTGGCGGGGCCGGCCAGCGCGGTGGTCGGGGTGTAGACCTCGGCACTGGCGGCGGGGCCACGCTCCAACACACGCTGTTTATGCTTAAGGGCCAGGCTCATTCCTCGGGCTCCTCGGGCACGTCCGCCTCGACGAATTCCAGATTGCCCGCCTCGATGGCGGCGAATTTGCCCAACTGCTCGACCACGTAGCCCTCGTTACGGCTGTTGTAGTCCTCTGCGCGGGAGCGTTTGGGGTTTTCCAGCATGTGACGGCGCCAGGAGCTGTCCTGAAAATAGATCGACAGGTTGTCGAATGAGGTCACCACCACGCCTTTGGCCGGAAAGTGCGGGCAGGTGTAGGAGGGGAGGCCGCCGTAGGTATTGATCACCTGGGCCATCTCAACCTTTTGCTTTTCGCTGGGCGTATGGCCTTGCAACGCGTACAGCTTGCCTTTGTCGTGGGCCAGTAAGTCACGGCCGATGATCGCCACCAGGTCACCGCCGTCGCGGAACTCTTCGTCGATCATCAGCGACACATCGTGCACCAGGCTATCGAGGTTCGCGTAGTCGCCGCCGAGCCCCAGGCGGATTTTGCCCTTGCTCGCACCTTCCACCAGGATCTGCTGGGCGGCTTGTTCGCGCACGATTTGCAGCCAGCCTTTGTTCACGTCTTGCAGCAACGGGAAAGCGTCGCGGTCGGTGTCCGGCGCCACCTTGATGCCATGCCAGCCGACCATGATGCGGTCCAGCGCGATTTGGCGGCGCACGGCGGCGGTGTAGCGCTGGGCGAAGTCCTTGAACTTGGCCCAGGCATCGATGGTGGAGAATTTGAGGGTCACGTCGCTGTGGGTGTCGTACAGCTCGTAGCCCTTGCCGTCGAGCCCCAGCACATTGCGCGGTTCACGGTCTTTCTTGTCGGTGTCGGTGCGGCCGGTCACGGTGCCGTTGACCCCCAACATGACTTTTTCGCCCTTGATCTCGTTCACGCCGATCACGTTGATCCGTTGCAAAAACGCCGAACTGAGGGTGATCTGCTCGTTGAGGGTTTGCGCCAGGCTCGGTTCGACGTTGAATTCTTCACGGGCCGATTCCACGCCATAGGTTTGCGCGATGCGCACTTGCAGCGCGTGGTAACGCTGGCGGGCGTTGGGGCTGAGCTGGCTCATCAGTAAATGGGCTCCAGTTCTTCGGTGGCAGGTCCGGTGCTGGGCGGAATGTCTTGGCCGGTGCTCTGGTTGAGTGCGTTGTTAAACGTGTCGTGGAGCTTTTCCAGCGAGGCTTTCAGGCTGTTGAATTGCTCGGCGGTGACGCCGGCCGGTTCGGAGTTGTGTGGTTCTGCCGGGGCCGGTGCGATCTGTTCCAGGCGGGTGGCCACGTTGTCGAGTTTGTCCACGGCGGCGGCGAAGGCTTCGGCGGTTTTTGGGTCCATGGGGGGCGTCTCGTGCTTGGGGGTGTGTTTGCCGCTCAACTGGTGAAACAGGCGGGTAACAAAGTTGAGCGCTGATTCATCGCCCATTTCTGGCGCAAGCAGCTCGCCCAAGGGTTCAGGGGCGGCGAAGTAGTTACCGGTGTCGGCTCGCCGGGAAAAATGCAGCGGCTCGGTGCCGAGGCTGGCCGGGTCGTCGGTTACAGCCAGGCCGCGCAAGTAAGGCTTACCGGTGCCGGCGAACTGCGGCTGGATCTCGATGCTGGTGAACAGCTTCTGGCCATCTTTGTTCAGTTGCAGCAGCCGGTCGTTGGGCGCGAGCTTGGCGAACAGCGCCACCTTGTCGTCGCCGACGGGCTCTGCTTTGAGTTCGGTTACGTTGCCGAAATTGCCCATGAAGCGGATGTGCTCGAACCAGATCACGGCCGTGTAGACGGCTGGGTCGTAGGTGTCGGCCATGTCGCGCAGGTCTTGCGGATCGATCGTGCGGCCGTCTGCGGTTTTACCGCTGGTGGCAACACGTTTCCAATCAGAAACAAGGGTGCGGGGCATGGGTTGATCGCTCTGGCTGGGTTGCAATGGCCGTCACGATAGGCAGCCGGATGGGCCCGAACAAACCGTTCGACTGCGCGTCATTCCTATCCGTAGCCGCTAGGAGTGCTGAGGAATTTCGGTGCGGGTTTAGGGCGGTTACGGTGCATAGACTGCGGTTTATGCCCTACTCGATTGAAGTCAAAGACACGGCCAAGCGCCTGTACTTGCGCCGCTGCTCGCCGCGTGAAATCCAAGCCGAACTCAAGCTGCCCAACGTGCGGATCGTCTATTACTGGATCGCGAAAGGCGCCTGGGATGAGTTGCTGACGGATGAGGAACCCCTGACGGCGGTGAGTCGGCGTATCACGTTGATTTTGGAACGGCCAAGCGCTCTGGTTAAGGCTGATCTGGACGAGTTGGACCGACTCACCACGTTGCGCGAACGCCTACTGAAACAGTGCGGCAAGCCCGCTGCGGCCTCGGCGCCAAGTGGTGAAAAAAACGAGCGGCCCAAGCGCAAACCCAAGAGCACAAAAAACGACATCTCGGCACTGACCGAACTGGACTTTGTAGCGCAATTCACCAGCAAGCTGTTCGGCTACCAGAAAGAGCTGTTCGCCGCCAAACAGAACCCCCTGACGCGGCGGATCCGTAACGTGCTCAAGTGCCGCCAGTCCGGCCTGACCTATTACTTCGCGGGTGAAGCCTTCATGGATGCGGTGCTGACCGGCGACAACCAAATGTTCTTGTCAGCCAGTCGCGCGCAGTCGGAGATTTTCCGCAACTACATCATTGGCTTTGCCCGCGCTTGGTTCGGCCTGGAGCTGACGGGTAACCCAATCATCTTGAGCAACGGCGCCGAGCTGCGTTTTTTGAGCACCAACAGCAGCACCGCCCAGGGTTACCACGGCCATGTGTACGTGGATGAGTACTTCTGGATCCGCGACTTCGCCAAGCTCAACACCCTGGCCGGGGCGATGGCCACTCACAAAAAGTGGCGCAAAACCTACTTCTCGACGCCCAGTGCAACCAGCCATCAGGCGTACCCCTTTTGGACGGGCGACGACTTTCGCCGCGGCAAGCACAAGAACGCCAGTAAGCCCTTCCCCAGCGAAGCCGAGCTACGCCAGGGCGCGCTGTGCCCGGACGGTCAGTGGCGCAAGATCATCAACATTCACGACGCAATTGCCGGTGGGTGCGACCTGTTCGACCTGGAGCAACTGCGGCTGGAAAACGCCGATGAGGTGTTCGAGCAGATTTACCTGTGCCAATTCATCGACAGTACGCAAAGCGCGTTCAGCCTGGCGGACCTGGAGCGCTGCTACTCGGACCAGGCGCTCTGGACAGACTTCGACCCGGACCCGAAAGCCGATCGCCCCTTCGGCAATGCCCCGGTGTGGATCGGCTATGACCCCAGCCGCACCCGTGACGATGCCACCTGCGTGGTGGTCGCGCCGCCACTGGAGCAGGGCGGCAAGTTTCGCATCCTGGAGAAACACTCCTGGCGCGGGCACTCGTTCACCTACCAGGCCGGCCAAGTCAAAAAACTCTGTGATCGCTTCAACGTGCAACACATCGGGATCGATGTCACGGGCGTGGGGTATGGGGTGTTCGATCTGGTGCGCGACTTCTTCCCGCGGGCGACGCCCATTCACTACAGCCTGGAAACCAAGAACACGCTGGTGCTCAAAGCCCAGGACACGATCCAGGCACGCCGCATCGAGTGGGACGCGGGCTGGAACGACATTGCGGCCGCGTTCCTGACCATCAAGCGCGGCGCCACCACCAGCGGCCAGATCACCTACAGCGCATCGCGCACCGACGCCACCGGCCACGCTGACATCGCCTGGGCGGTGATGCACGCGCTGGCCCACGAACCCCTTAACGTCCACAAGAAGCGGCGCAGCCGCTGGTCTACCCTCGAAGGCAGCCATGAACGATCCCAAGCCACCGGCCACCCGCACGCACCACAAGGTCAACACGTTCAGCTTCGGCGCGCCCGAGTCGGTGCTGACCGGCAACCTGGGCGAATACATGGGCGTGTTCGCCAGCGACGACGGGCAACTTTACACCCCGCCCGTATCCCGTACCGGGCTGGCTAAGCTGCTGCGCGCCAACGCTCACCACGGCACCATTCCGCGCTTCAAACGCAACCTGTTGTTGCGTGACTTCATCCCGTCGGCCGGTTGCAGCACCCAAACCATGGGCCGCGCAGCGCTGGATTTTATGGTGTTTGGCGAGGCGTACTTTCAGCGCAAAACCAATGTACTGGGCCAGGTGCTGGAACTGGAGCACCTGCCGGCGCTGAACATGCGCAGAAAGGTCGGCGGTGGGTTTGTGCTGCTGTTGCCTGGGGGCAAGCAACTGCACTTTGCGGAGGACCAAGTGGAGCATGTGATGGACTACGACGTGGAGCAAAACATTTACGGCGTGCCCGACTACCTAGGCGGCATGCACGCGCTGTTGCTCAACGAGTCAGCTACGTTGTTCCGACGCCGCTACTACAACAACGGCGCGCACGCGGGATTCATCTTCTACACCAACGACCCCAACCTCTCGGAGGCGGACGAGGAGCGCATGCAGGCTCAGATCGGCGCGAGCAAAGGCGTGGGGAATTTTCGGTCGTTGTTCGTGAACATACCAGGGGGCGGGGACAAGGCCATTCAGATCATCCCGGTGGGGGATATTGCGACCAAGGATGAGTTTGAGCGGATCAAGAATATTACGCGTAACGACGTCATAGCGGCATGGCGGATGAACCCGGCGCTGGCGGGGTGCATGCCGGAAAATGCGGCGGGGTTTGGGGATGTGGAAAAGATTGATCGGGTTTATATGAATAATGAGATACGGCCGATTAGGCAGTTGTTTCTCCAAACAAATATAATTCTGAGGGGAGATAGGTCTATTGGGTGGAAAGCATAGCCGCCTGCACTAGCGGTTTTATAAGGAACACGGGGGAGCTAGTTGGCCAATCCCCCGCTAAGAATTTTTAATCATGAACGGGCGGGTAAATCGTATAGACGTCAGGGTTGAGTTGCTTCATATCGGACATGAAGCGGTCATAGATATTCACAGCGTCATTGTAGGGAGGGTGCTTCACAAAATGGTTGGCAATCTGATCAAGAATAACCTCATACGATTTTTGATCTTGTTCACTAGAGTCCGCCCATTCCCTGCCAGGGTGTAACGTGTCCCATGGAGAGCGCTTATTTGCTCGAGTGCTGGAGCTATCACCGTGCTTCCCCAAGCCGTAACAAATCTTCGTCTCTGAGTTCCATATTGGTTTAAAAAATTTTATTAGGTATTCTTCTGCTGATCTTTGAAAGCCTGTCTGCACGATCAGGAATCGGCATTCAAAGTCTTTAATGGAGAGTGTAGTGTCAGCTTTGCGAATATTCTTTGCATGTTCTTGAAGCCTAAGTGAGACCTTTGGTCCTTGGCTGACTGCATCTTTAGCGGCTGACGCGTCTGGGTCCGCCTTGCCAACGTAGATTGGGTGCTCACTACCGGAGAGTGCTTTGTACGGTTCAAAATCTCCCCTGTAATATATTGCATAAACCCCTGCACCATAGAAGCTAGGTACTGCAGCTAGGGGGTGCCGATCCTGAGCAACGAGAGTCAGAGCAACAATTCTGCCTGCAGTGCTGGGATCAGTCGGATCAAAAATTGATGTAGGGCGGCGTATTGGATCAAGGGTGGTAGAAATATCTGTGAGTCGCTCAGTAATGTTTTCTAAAGCACTGCGCGCTTTCTTAATGGTGCGCACATTCTCGCCGACTTCAGTCTCTGTAAGGCGCTGCGTTAAAGTGTGAAGTTCCACCAGCAGAGCTTCAAATTCTGTTGTCGGCGATTTAGATGCCATTACTATATCCTTGTATTTTCATTGGGACCGCAGTAGCTCACAGACACTCTCAGCGACACTCTGAGCTAATTTCACCGGTACGGCGTTTCCTAGCTGCCGCATTACCTCACCCCATGTTCCGTCAAAGATGAACTCATCCGGAAATGTTTGAATTCGAGCGCATTCGCGAACTGTAAAGTAACGAATAGAACCATCCGGTCGACGCAGCATGTTCTCACCACCCGGAACCCCATGCCCTCCGGCTTTCAAAGCTTTGGCCGGCTCATCCATAGGGCTCCCGGTATGACCTGGATAACTTTTCGCTCCAGGCTGAAACTTATGGGCCTGAACTGAGTTTTTCAGCGCCTTTTCGGGATCAGGCAGGTCGGAGATCGCATCCCGAACTGTCTGCCATGGCAATAGCAATGCAGACGGATCTACCTTTTCGAGCTCTGCGAATTTTTTTTCCATTTTTGCGGGACGTTCGGGCCGTTGTCGCTTTGAGACCTTATGAGTTTCCCAGTAGTTGCCCGTAATCCATTGATCATGTATCAACGCGTCTGAACTATGCGTTGGTTCTGGAAAATTCCAAGGTCTATGCACGTCAGCACGAAATCCTACGATGAACACACGTTCGCGCTTTTGAGGAACTCCATAATTCGCCGCATTAACTAAGCGAGTTACGATGTGATACTCACTTTTACCGCCCTTGGTTTTATGCTGTTCGAGACGGGCTAAGTGGTCGAGCCACTCTTCGCCAACTTTGGCTTGGAGACTAGGAAACTCTAGCTGAAGTTGGATGTAGTTAAAGTAGTTATAAAAGGCTGCCCTTGTTAACCCGCGCACATTTTCAAATACAAAGGCCCTCGGCTTAACCTCCCGCACTGCCCGCACTGCTTGTGGGAACATGTCACGATCATCCAGGAAACCTTGGTGCTTTCCGCCCATTGAAAAAGGTTGGCAAGGTGGGCCCCCAGTAACAAGATCGAGCCCTTCAAAGCCCGCGAAACTAAAATTCCGCACATCTCCTTCGGTTACATCGGCCCAATGAGCGATTGGCTCAATTCCTTGTCGCTTATTTGTGCGCAACGTTTCGCAGGCGTGTTTGCTCCATTCTACGACGGCTTGATGACCTACTCCGGTGAGGGAAAAGCCTAAACCTAGCCCTCCGGCGCCAGCAAAAAGCTCTATCGATTGAAGCCCATTGAACGCGGTCCTCTCGCTTCGCGAGGCATCACGTGGGAATATATCTGCGACCATTAATCACCTCTGTAATAGGTGGTGTGGTTGGCGGTGGCCCGGTGGCTGCCGGGACACCGCCACTTTTTAAACTGGGCGCGGATTCTACACTCATGTAGCGCTCCGGTCCGGTCCTTATGTCGATGCTGAGGCCTAGATCTGCAGAGCTGCTGATCGAGGCCTTCTGGTTATCCGAGTTTTTAACGGCAAATAAGTAACATTTTACTGTTTTTATGTACAGTAAAATTGATTTTGAATTAGTAGACGTTCCGGATGGAGTGGTTCAAGCGCCCGATGCAGAGCACCGGGCGGACACTACTTATTGTGGTAAAGACCCATCAGGCTGAATTGCGAGCAAAAGATCATCAATGATGGCTTTACCCATCTCACCCAGATAATGCGAAGCGAACGCGAACCTCTCCGCCCGAGGATCCATGGCGGCTTCGAGCGAGAGCATTTTTGCGTAGTAGAGAACGTGTGAAGCATGTTCTAGGGCTTCCTTGATAGGAATCCCTGCGTTCACGCTGAACAGCTTCAGATCGCTTTCGTTTTCCCCGCAGTCTGCGAATGTCACGGAGCCGATAGTTTCGATTGGATGAGGCAGACTCATTGCAGACCTCCAGATTTCCGGCGGTCTTGAGCGCATGTAGCGTTTTTTGTTGAGTTTCTTACGTACGGCATAGCTTGCTCCTTGGTACTACCCAAAAGAGCTGCCGGTCACGATTCCAAGCGTGAGGGTGGCAGCTGTACGCAGGTTGGAATCCGAGAAGAAGCAACTCGGCAGGCGCAAGGCCTCCCACGTACAGCCGCCAAAAAGCACAAAAAGCAGGCACAAAAAAAGCGCCTTCTAATTGTTTGACGACGCTGTAGCGTCTTCTTTCTCGGGATTCCACGCCCGGTCACTGGTTAGCAGTGACCTAAAAAGATTAACTGCCAAATGTTCTCGTTGCAAACCTGTTGTTAAGCAGCGGTAAAAGCACGGGCAGTTTTCTAATCGTCTTCAGCCTAGGTCCCCCTTTCGTATCGGCACTAGTCGCTATCCCTTAGGAGGCTCAATAAACGGTGTTGACGGGGCCATATGCCATCAGCGGTAAAGTGTGGCATATTGCCAGCTGGAACCTAGGAGAAAATTCGTAATGGACACAGGGAATCTTAAGACAAAAATCATCAGCGCGATTCAGCGCGGCAGCAATGGTGAGGATGTGCTGGCCTGGCTGAAGATCGACGACACTCGTCTGATTAACGAAGAGTCCGAGTTGTGGGATTACAAATTAACTGTAGGGTCCAGCAAACTTGAGCTTGCCGAATTTGTTAGAGATGTAGTTTCATTTTACAATAGTTATGGCGGATATTTAATAGTAGGCGTTGCTGATGGTGGGGAAATACAAGGCTGCGAAGATCTAAATTTACAGCAGTGTAAGCAAGCGTTAAGAAACTACTCAGGGGTAGATGTTTCAATTGGGATTACTAAGTTTTCGATAGCCCAAAAAAACATATTGTTAGTATCAATTCCTCAGCGTCCGGATGCCGATGTGCCTCTCGCTATATCAAAAAACGGGCCGGATTTGACAGATAGAAAGCCATTATTTCGCCCTGGCGATATTTTTTTTAGAGCTCTAGATAATTCACAGCTCATACGTGATTCTGGTGATCTACGATTTTTAATGAGTGCAAGGCAGCATCCTTCGATGCAGTTCGAATTGAAGAGAATTTATATAGCTTTTACCACGAATAATTTGCCAGATCGAAGCGCGATATTTCAAAAGTTCATTGGCAGAGAGTCAACCAAAGAGGCTCTGTGGTCGTGGTTGGCAGACCCAATGTCCCGATATCGTGTTTTAGCAGGCCCTGGGGGCGTAGGGAAAACGTCTGCGGCTTACAGCTTTTGTGAAAATGTTTGTTCTGAAACACCTCTCGGTTTAGAGCAAGTAGTTTGGTTAAGCGCGAAGCTTGAACAGTTCTCCCCTGCGATTAATAAACCAGTTGTTCTGCCCTATAAACGGGATTCCAGGCAGTCAGGTGAAGCTTATTCCTCATATGAAACGCTACTAGACGCGATCTCTTTCCACTTTTCAGTACCCGATGACGAATGGGAAGGGATTGATCACAATTCCAAAATCCGAATTTTGTCTGAAGGCTTAATAATTACACCATCTTTAATAGTTGTAGATGATTTAGATTCTCTCCCTCCAGATGATCAGCGTAAGGCAATTGAGCTTGGGATGGCTCTGGGAAACTCTAAGTCTAGATTTTTATTCACTACTCGAAAGAACTATCTGGCCCCGCTCTCTTCAACTACAGAGATAAAGGGGATGTTGGCAGACGAATTTGCCACTTATGTAGATTATCTCGAGAGCGCATATAAGCGCACATTAAATAATTCTGAGCGAAAAACTTTACATCGTGACACCGAAGGGTCTCCGTTATTTACTGAGTCGATTTTTAGGCTGTTGAAAGTTGGGGTTTCATTTGGTGATGCGATCGGGCGCTGGAAAGGAAAGGATGGCGAGGCAGTAAGAGCGGCATCTTTCCGTCGAGAATTCGAGCAGTTGAGCTGGAATTCAAAGCGAATTCTATATTCAATTTCTATGTTTGAGACCGCCTCAATAGCTGAAATCAAAAAGATGACAGAATGTGAAACTTCTGAGGTAGAAGGAGCAATTGTTGAGCTAGATAGATTGTTCTTGCTACAGACCAAGCAAATTGGCGATCAAAATCGGTTTGGGGTGTCATCAAGTTTGCGTAGGCTCTTAGATGAGTTGAAGGTGGATATACAGGGATACAGCGAGATAAACCGAAGAGCGGGTAATCTCCGAATCGAAAGTAAAGAAGATGGGGCGAGCAGAGGCCGTAATAAACACGTTGCAAGTGCAATTCAACAAGCAATGGCTCAGCTAAGTGGCGGGGACTCTGATGGTGCTCTTAATACTGTACAGGCTGCCTTGAAGGACAACGGTAATAGCCCAGACTTATGGATGGTTTGTGCTCGTTGTCTCGCTGAAGTCAATCCGAACGATATAGTGAAAGTTCGTTATGCTTTCCAGCGCTCCTATGATTTAGGTAAAAGAGAACCTCAATTGTTTTTGAAATGGATACAGTTTGAAGTTGATTTCGGGAATTCAAATGCTGCTGTGGACGTGGGAGTCAAGGGGCGTACGTTTTTTTCGACTAAAGACTGGAGTTGGCATAAGTGTGTCGCTATCGCGCATGCTAAGCGAGGTAGCGAGCGTGAGACTCGAAGGGAATACCGTGATTCAGTTACGGATCTCTTTGCCGCTGCTAAGCGCTTGAAAGGAGTCTTACGAAGCTGTCCTTCAGCAGCGAGAGCAACTATTGCTCCGATAGCACAGGACGTTCATGATTTACTGTGGAATATTCATCAGGCCAAGGGCGAGAGCTTCACGTATGTAGATCGCTTCAAAGCTGCGAAGTTTGCCGTGGACGCAGGTGACAAAAGAGAAATTTGCTTGAGTCGGGTGATGGATGCTATCGAGGAAGCCTTGCTCCTTCCGAAAGGTCGCGGATTAGGCCATGCGGTAGATTGGTTGGAGGATGTGAAGTCCGCCATTGAGCTTCGTCGGTCTGAAAGATTTAAGGTAAGACTAGAGACGATAAAGAAACGCATTAAAATGGCTGCGGTGTAAGGGCGTTTACTTCTGGTTGCTTAATTTTTAAGTATACTATTAAGTAACGTCCAACTATGAGCTGCGGGGTACTCATGCGCGTGTATTGCAAGGCATGTGGTGACAAGGGAAGAGTTTCCTCTCGTGATGAACTATCTCTTGAGTTCGCCCGCCTCTACTGCCAATGCACCTCCGTGCAATGCGGCCACACCTGGGTGGCCAACCTCACCTTCTCCCACACCCTGAGCCCTTCCGCCCAGGCGGTCGACCGTTTGCTGTTCGACCGCCTGCGCAGTTTGTCCAAGGTTCAGCAGCGGGACCTGTTTGATCAGTTGGGTGTCGTGTCTGCCACGTAGCCGCGCAGCATCGCTTCTGCCTGTTCGAAGCGGTCCAACTGGGCGACCCCGTATTCAAACAAGGCCACTTTGGCGCGTGGTGTCAGGTGCAGATCGGCGCTGAGCAGGTCGACCAGTAGGGCAAAGCTGTGGCCGCACGCTTCGAATTCTTCCTTTAGTTTCAGCCCGCTTACTTCGGAATGGTTCACAACGATTCGTCCTTTTTTCGATGTCGTTGTTCGCCAGTTTATTGAAGGTTTTTTCCTGCGCCAGTCGTCTGCCGGTAAGGAAATGTAAGTAGGTAATATCGCCAGCGCACTGGTGAAAACACATAGTGAAGTCTGCGGATTTGCCTCTGTATCCGCTAATTCAAAATGTGTTTCGCTGAGCAGTTTTGCGTCTATTTCTGCAAAGTCGAAGTGTCTGGACTGCGGGTTCTGGCGATCCTGCGCGCAGAGGAAGGGCTAAAGTGCAGCGATACGACGGTTAAACGGCTGTCGTATCTGATTACAAAAACAAGGGCGCGGGCGCCCTTGTTTCGTTTGGGGTGATAGATCCGGCTCACATTGGGTGTAGGCAGTAAGCCAGCGCATCGAGCGTAACCACTCCGTAGAAGCGCTCACCGTTTGGCCCTTCGAAGGCGGTCACGACTTGTTTGCCAGGCAGTGGAATACGTACCACGCCGCAGCCGCTATCAAACTCTAGCAACCGGGTGGCCCCCAGTAGTTGGGCGTCCGAGCGCAGGCCCAGTTGCTGTCGGGCTTGTTTGATCTGCTCTTCAGGCACCACGACCAGTTCGCCGTCGATGCACAGGCAGAATGTGCCGACGCGTTGCCGGGTGGGAAAGTGTGCAATTCGCCGCTTATCCATGGTGACGTCCTCGGGTTTGGTTGGCCGTGGTAGCCTTGCGCCCGCTGCTGCGGAGGTGCTGTGCTTGCATGGTGTTGCTCCTTTTCGTGGTAGCGGGTGTCGGGGAGGTGCGAACTCCTCGGCTCCCTCTCTTTTTAACCTTGGTGCAGCTGGCAGGCCGTAAACACGGGCCGGCGTTCGCAGCGCACCTCGAATAGACCCAGGTCACGACCCTCGACGTTGTGAAGGTGCACGACTGTGACGCGTGTCGGACGACTGTCGGGGTGGGCGCGCCAATGCTCGGCGGCGGCCAGTTCGGCGAGGTCTTCGGCGCGGCAGTTCTCGGAATAGCGAGTGGGTAGGCATAAGTGGCCGATCAGCGCATTAGCGCTGTAGTACAACGTCATGGCCGGGCCTCGGTGTTGGCTTGGTAGTGCATGCGCAGCATGTCGACGCAGGCTTCGAACAGGGCGAGGTCCAGGCCGCGCAGATCGGTCAGGTTGAGGCGGTAGTGGTTGTGATGAATCAGGCTCATCAAAAACAACCCGGCAATGCGACCTTGCCCGGTGCTGCTTTCAGCGGCCTGGAGCAGGTGGTCGAATGCCTTCATGCCTTTGGCGTTGACTGCACGGCTTCGCGTTGCGCCGCAGGTTCGGGTGGGTTGACGCAAAGGAACTCCACCTAGGTGTTCTTGTGGCTGGGTGCGCCATACCTCCATCAGTTCCCTCCACACGGTTTCGCCTTCTTCGACCCGCTCGTGGACCTCGACCTCGGGGATGTAGTCCATCTCCAACACCTGTAGGCAGTCCTCAAATTCCTGGGCGCTTAATCGTTGCAACTGTTTTATGTCGAATCGGAAGGTCGCGCCGTCGTACAACCCCAGCAGAAAGTGGCCGACGGCGTTGCCCGATGCGGTGCGGCTCAGTGCGACTGGAATCAGCCGATTTAACGCCTCAGTACCGCTGCGGATGATGGCTGGCCTGCGTCGTTGATAGGCCCATATTTGCGTCAGTGCGTTGATCAATGAATCGCTCATGTGTTGCTCCTTGCTTGGGTTAAGCCTGGGGAACCAGGTAGACGGTGAATTGCTCGGGTAGCTCGATGTTCTGCACGGCGTTGATCTGATCGCGGGTGCAGTTGTCGCCTAGGAAGTAGCGCGCGCCGGCCTTGGCTTGTTGCTGGATGCGGTCCACCAGATAGGGGGTGGTGCAGGCGTTGCCGGTGACGATCTCGGCATCGATGCCTTGAACTCGCAGCTCGGCTTGACGGGCTTGCAGGCTGCGGTTTGTGCCGGATTCCTTGGGGTCGGTGAGGATGTGTAGTGGCATGGGTGATGCTCCTTTTTCAGTGGGCAGGGCATGGCGCGCACGGGGTTTTCCGCGCGGGGGTTGGTTGGGAGTGGAATGTTTGAACTGTTCGCGTCAGTACTGGGCTGGGGGCCCTGTATTGGCTGGAAGGCAGTGGCCGAAAAGGTAGTTCGGTGCAACTGGAATGCACTGAACTATGAGAACCGGCGTGCTTGGCTGTAGGCCTTGTGGTTAAAGGCGTGTAGCGATTTTGGGTGTGAGCTTGGCGGATGGAATGTGGGTGGAATGAAAAGTAGTGCAGCACCTTCCAGCCACATTCCAGCGATGTTTTTTTGTAAGTAATTGAATTCATTTATAAATACCTCAATAGTTCAAAAATTACAGACGCATGACGGGCTCACTCGCAAAGCCACTGCTAAACGCGGGCAACACTTCCCCATGGGCGAAAAACGCCCGGTGTTCAGCGGGGGGCTAGGGGGCCTTGAAGATCCAGCAGTTGATGGTGCGGCGTTCGATCCGGGAGTAGGCCTTACGGGTTTCCACGAAGGTGTATGTAGTGCTTTGCGGCAGGGCGCGTTGCAGTTGAGCGCGAGTGAGGACTTCCTGGCCGGCCTTTCGGCAGGCTTCTTGGAAGTGCTCGATGTTGATGGCCACCACGCCGCGTTCGTTGCTGTGGTTGAGGGTTTGGTGTTTTTCCTCGCGGGTGCCGCTGCTGTCGGTGATGGTGACCACGCGTTCGTTGAGGTAGTGGTAGATCTGCCAGAAGGTGGCTGCGTCTGGATGTTCCGATCGGCAGCGTTGCTGACGGGCGATCGCGCGTTGTTCCAAGTGCTTGGCCAGGTTGTCGGTGTGGGCGTCGGACCAGGCAGGGAAAAAGGCTTGGGTGGCGTAAGCCGCAGCCAGCACCTGAGCATGACATTGCACGATGCGCGCCTCGGTGATGGTGGAAACGCGCTGCAGGCGCTGTTCGCAATGTGGGAACGCTTCGAAGTAGCGAGCCAACCACTGCTGTTCGCAGGCCAGGCAGCGACGCAGGTAGCCGCCCAGGTCATTGGCACTCATGCTTTTGAGGCGGTCGGCGCGTGGTTTGAGGGCCAGGCTGTGGTGGTCTTTGGTGGCGTGGAACTCGACGATCCGCGACAGGGTGGCCTCGGAGCCGTCCACGCTATTGTTTTGCGAGATGCCCAACGCACCGCGCCAGTAGGTGATGCGGGTTTCATTACCGCCGGTTTTAACGCCGGTTACGCGCAAGGTGGCGTGGTAGTCGTAGAGCCGTTTGAACTCGTCGAAGTGGAACTGCACCACGACTTTGCGGCCTTGGCTGTCGGTGTGTTCTTTGTCCGACTCGATCAGGATCACCGGGAGGTTGCTGACTTCGGCGAAGCTTCGTGACAGGCCGATCATGCTCGCCCCCGCGCCACTGGGTTGGATGCCTTCGAAGTTCTCGCGGCCGGTGAGTCGCCACAGAAAACGCAGCAGCGTGGATTTACCGGCACCCGGTTTGCCGGTGAACTCCATGAAGGGGAAGGATGCTTGCTTGGCACCGATCTGTTGCACGAAGTAGGCCGCAGTCCACCAGGACAGGATGGCCAGGCCGTTCAGCCCGTTGACGGCGAGGAAGTCTTCAAACCATTCGGGGTCAAAGTCCTGGCCACGCTCGATCTTGAAGTTGGCCAGGGTGGTCTTGATGCCGTTACCGGCGATGTCGATAAAACCGTGATTGTTCACCGGCAGCTCCTTGCCTTGGTGAAAGCCGAAGGTGGGGTAGCAGTAGAGGCCGGTGGTGTCGTCATAGCCCACGAACGGCAAGCTGCGTACGGTTCGCACAGGGCGGCGTTCGTCGTTGAGCCATTTGTCTCTGAGGATGGCCAGCACGGGCTCGCCGCCTTCGAAGTTGCCACCGGGGGTGTGTTCGAGCAGTGAGCGGGCAAAGCTTCGGGGTTCTGCGATGGCGTTGGGAGCGAGCGGTGCTTTGCAACTGCGGGACTGATCAGGGAAGCGAAAGTCGAAGAAGTAGCGTTGCTCGCTGGTGATGATGTCCTTCTCCAGGTACTCCAGGTTGGGAATGCAGTTGGAGACCTGTTTGATTTTGACGTGCTTGCTGAACAGCTCGCGGTTGCCCTCGACCTTTTCCTCGCCCAGGTCGCTGGTGAGGTCGGTTTGGGCGACCTTTGCGGAGTACAAGCGGTTGCGAAACTCCATCAGGTAGAACGCTACGGGCCGGCGCAGGTAGAGCAGGTAGGCGAGTTTGCCGGTGTTTTCGGCGGTGAACAGCCGACCTTGGTATTCCGCCTCGGCCATGAAGGCGGCGTCTAGCTGGCCGTCGCGGTAGACGTCGTCCCAGTCGCGTTCCCCGGCAAGCGCGACCCAGGCGATTTCCTTTTGCTCGCGCAGTTGGCGCAGGTATTTGGTGGTCATCGTATGCCCCGCCGGGTCGTCGTCCAGGGCGATCACCCAGGTAATGGACTGGCCCTTGTGAGCCTCGACCAGGGTCCAGGGGAAGTTATTGGCGGATATCGAGGCGATCACTTTGAAGCCCGCCAGGTGCAGGGCGATGGCGTGGAAGATGCCCTCGACGATGTACACCCGGTCGCTCCTGTGGATGACCATTCCCGGCGGCATCCAGCCGTTGCCCAGGTAGGTCATGCCTTTTTTGATGCCCGCCTTGACTCCCTCGTTAGCTGTCACGGCCGTGGCGTCTATCAGCCGCTCCCAGTGGCCGTCGCACAGGGGGAAGCGCACGGTGTCGGCCCACTGGCCGTCCTTGACCTTGCGCCGGCCTTGTACGTACCAGCCTTTCATCTTGCTGATGTCGAAACCGCGATTGCGCTGCAGGTAGGCGTCGGCGGTGGCGTTGGGGTTTTCGTTGGTCTTGGGGAAGCGCTCGCTGAGGTTTTCGAACAGGTGACGGTAGCGTTCGCGGGTTTTTTCCTCGTACTGGCAGTTGTTCAGGCGGTTGCATTTGAGTTGGTAGGGCTTGTCGACGGCGATGTACACCGTGCGTTCGCCGCATTTGGGGTTGGGGCAGATTCCGTTCTGCATGTACTTGGCATCGATGGTTTTGAAGTCGAGGTCGCGGTCGTGTTTTAGGGCTTCGACGACTTCGTTTAGGTAGATGTCTTCGAAGTGTTTTGTGTCGATACGTTTATGCCGGGTCATTTGCGTGAGCCTGCTTTTGCGTTGGCTCTGGTGCCGTTGACGCGGTCGAGTTGATCTGCAGCTTCGGCAGCAAGCGCGACCATGTTGACCAACACGGCTTCTTTGGACCCATCGGTTTTTTCACGGATGAGGATGCGCCCGCACTGGATGTCATTTCGGATGGCGCGTTCCGATTGGCCGGAGCGCCGCGCCAACTCTCGGACGGTGGCGTAAGGCGTATCGAGGAGGATCTGCATTTGGTAGGCTCCATGTGTGTATATGCAGGTTATGTTTGCATATGCACACATTAATATGTGCATATGCACACGTCAATAGGAGGTTGTGTGTGGAATTAGGTCAAAAACTCAAGGAAGTACGGCTGACCGAGCGGTTGACTCAGTCCGAGATATGCGAGATCGCCGGCATCAAGCTTGAGACGTGGAAGGGCTACGAGTACGGGCGGCGAGATTCAGTTAGCTCTGTTGAGTTACTGAAAATTACCAAGCACCCGCGGTTCAAGCGCTACGCGTTATGGTTGGTCACTGACGAGACTGCGCCAGAGGTAGGGCAGATCAGTCCCGTTATCGATATTCAGAGCCCAAGTGCCTGATGAATGCCAATCTATCCCGGAGGCAGGGCAGGGCAGGCCTGCCCTGAATAACTGTTGCCTATCAAAAAACTACCTGATGGACGCTATGAGGTAGACGCTCGCCCCGACGGAAGTTGGGGCTATCGGACCCGCCGGATCTTCAAGACCAAGAACGAGGCACAGCACTATCACAGCCAGGTGATGGGAAAAGCGGCGTTGGGTGAGGTGGCCAAGCCGGCCAAACATGATCCGAGGACCCTGCTTGATTTGGTCAATCGCTGGTATGCCGTTCATGGAAATAACCTGAAAACCGGTGAGGAGCGTCTTTCCATGCTGACCGCGATGGTCAATCGCATGGGAAACCCCAAGGCTTCGAAGTTCACGTCGGCGCATTTTGCTCAATACCGGGCTGATCGCGCTGAGGGTAAGTACCCGAGGACGACGCCCGGCGCTGGCTTTCGCAAGTCGGATGAGGCGCCCAAACCGGTTAGCGCCAATACGCTCAATCATGAATTGAGTTATCTGACGGCGGTCTTCAATGAGTTGCAGCGGTTAGGGGAGTGGGAGGGCGATAACCCGTTGGTGAAAGTTCGGAAGCTGAAGTTTGACGAAACCGAGATGGTGTACCTGGCTGCTGACCAGATCAAAGCGTTACTGGCAGAGCTGGCCACGCGGGATTCGGATGCGGGGTTGATTGCAGAGGTGTGCTTGGCTACGGGCGCACGGTGGGGAGAGGCGGAGAAGTTGTTGCCACGGCAGGTTAGCCACCAGCGGGTTCAGTACAACAAGACCAAGTCCGGTAAAAATCGATCAGTCCCCATCTCACAGCGGCTTGAGGAACGACTCAAAGCGGCGTTGCCGTTCACGCCTGCTTACAACACTTTTCGCCGCGCCGTTGAGGCGGTCGGTTTGGAGCTGCCGGAAGGGCAAATGACCCATGTGCTGCGGCATACCTTTGCAACGCATTACATGATGAATGGGGGCGACATCCTGACGCTGCAACGTGTGCTTGGGCATAGCTCCTTGGCTATGACGCAGAAGTACGCACATTTCAGTCCTGGGCACATGGCGGAGGTCGTTTTGTTGAACCCGTTGGCTCGGATATGTGAAAAGAAGAAGGTGAGAAAAACAGCCGTCCGAAAATGAAATTGGACGAATCTTGGACGGAAGCCCGTTTTTGATAGTTTTGAGGGTGGTGAATTTCTAAACCCCAGAAACCACAAAGCCCCGCATTGCGGGGCTTTGAGATATGGTGCCGGCACCAGGAGTCGAACCCGGGACCTACTGATTACAAGTCAGTTGCTCTACCAACTGAGCTATACCGGCGTGTTAGGGCGACGATTATAGCGATTGGCAAGGTTCTGTAAACCCCTGAAATCTGACTATTTTTGCGAAAACCCAAGTTTTTTCACAGCGCCCTGCTTTTCTCCGCCCCTTCAGCAAAAAATCAACGCTCGTGCAGTGCCTCTGCCCGGGATTTGATGATGGGTTTGAGCAGGTAGCTCAAGATGCTTTTCTTGCCGGTGATGATGTCTACCGACGCCACCATGCCGGGGATGATCAGCAGGGGTTTTTCGTCGGTGCCCAGGTGGCTGCGTTCGGTGCGCAGTTTGATGACGTAGAAGGTGTTCTTCTTTTCTTCGTCCATCACGGTGTCGGCGCCGATTTGTTCGAGCTTGCCTTTGAGGCCGCCGTAGATGGTGTAGTCGTAGGCGGTGAATTTGATCATGGCTTCCTGGCCGGGGTGCAGGAAGGCGATGTCTTGCGGGCGGATCTTGGCTTCCACCAGCAGGGTGTCGTCCAGCGGTACCACTTCGGCGATGTCGCTGCCGGGTTGGATCACGCCGCCGACGGTGTTGACCAGCATCTGCTTGACGATGCCGCGCACCGGGGAGGTGACCATGGTGCGGCTGACGCGGTCTTCCAGGCCTTTGGAGGTGGCTTGGGCCTTGCTCAGGTTGGTGCGGGCTTCGTTCAACTGGGCCAGGGCTTCGCTGCGGAATTTACCCCGGGTTTCGTCGATTTTGCGCTGCACTTCGTTGATCGCGGCTTGGGCGCGCGGGATGGCCAGTGTGGTGCCGTCGAGCATGCCTCGGGTTTCGACTTCGGAACGCTTGAGGCGCAGCACTTCTACCGGCGATATCGCGCCTTGCTGCACCAGCGGTTCGGACATGCCGATCTCCTGGCGCAGCAGGCCCAGGCTGTTACGGTATTGATCCTGCTTGGAGCTGAATTCACGCAGTTCCTGCTGGCGTTGCAGCAGCTGTTGTTGCAGCCCGCCAATTTCATCCGCCAGTTGCTGACGGCGGCTCAGGTACAGCGACTCTTCGTTAGAAGCCTGGTTCGGCGCGGCTTTGCGTGCGCTGTCGGAGATATTCAATGAGCGGTTGTCGACTTCCGCACTCAGACGCTCCACGCGCAGTTCCATGGCCACGCGGTCGGCTTCGGTTTCGCCGACGTTGGAGGCAAATCGCGTATCGTCCAGGCGCACCAGCGGCGCCCCGGCGTCGACGATCTGGCCTTCATGCGCATAAATCTGCGCCACGATGCCGCCTTCCAGGTTCTGGATCTTCTGGATGCGCGAGGAGGGGATCGCCTTGCCTTCGCCCTTGGTCACTTCGTCGATGATCGCGAAGTGCGCCCACAGCAGCAGGAACACGAAGAAGCCGATCACGCCCCAGATGGTCAGGCGTACGATGCGTGGCGCGTCGTCGACCAGGGCTTTTTCCACTTCGGGCAGTGGCTGGTTGTCGAGTGAGTCGGTGCCTTTGAAATAACCGAAGACCATCTTCTTTAAGCGGCGTAGACCGGAGTTAAGCGACACTGATCTGCCCCTTTTTCAGCGCTTCCATCACGGCCGCTTTGGGGCCGTCTGCGAGTATCTGGCCACGGTCGATCACCAGCAGGCGGTCGACCAGGCTCAGCAGCGAAGCACGGTGGGTGACGAGAATCACCGTCTTGTTTTCGATCACCGACTGCAAGCGCTGCTTTAGGCGCTCTTCGCCGGTGTTGTCCATGGCGCTGGTGGGTTCGTCCAGCAGCAGAATAGGCGGGTTCAGCAGCAGGGCGCGGGCCAGGGCCACGTTCTGGCGCTGACCGCCAGAGAGGTTTTGCCCGCGTTCGCCCACTTGCAGTTCGTACCCCTGCGGGTGGAGCCTGGCGAATTCATGCACGCCGGCCAGCTCTGCCGCTTGCAGCACCATCTCGTCGTCCACGTAGCGCGCACCGGACACCAAGTTGTCGCGCAACGTGCCAGCCAGCAACTGGATGTCTTGGGCCACATAACCGATGTTGTGGCGCAGCTCGCTGACGTCGATCTGGCGAATGTCCACGCCATCCACCAGCAGCGAACCCGAGTCTGGCTGATAGAGGCCCACCAGCAGTTTGGCCAGCGAGCTTTTGCCCGAGCCGCTACGGCCGATAATGCCGATTTTTTCGCCGGGGCGAACGTTCAGGTTGATGCCGCGTAGCGCCAGATTCTGTTGGTTCGGGTAGGTGAAGTCGACCTCGCGGAAGGTCATCGCACCTTGCAGCGATTTGCGGCTGAGGGGGCGCTCTTCGAAGTTGCGTTCTTGCGGCAGCTCCATCATTTGGTCGACGGAGACCATCGTCACCTTGGCTTGCTGGTAACGCGTCAGCAGGCCCGACAGTTGCGCCAGCGGGCCCAGTGCGCGGCCGCTGAGCATGTAGCACGCCACCAGGCCGCCCATGCTCAGGGTGCCATCAATGATCTGATACACACCGAAGATGATCATCGCCACGCCCGCCACTTGCTGGATCAGCAGCGTGATGTTCATCGCCAGGCCGGACAGAACTTTCACCCGCAGTTCCAGGCGGCTGAGGGTGCCGATGGTTTGTTCCCACTGGTATTGACGCTCGCTCTCGGCGTTATTGACCTTCACCGCATCCAGCCCGGCGAGGGTTTCGATCAGGCTAGACTGGCGCTCGGCGCCCAGCGCCATGGTGCGCTCAAGTGTCGCGGTCAGCGGCTTTTGCAGAAAGTGGCCGATCCCCAGGGCCAGTGGGAACGCGACGATTGGAATCCACACCAGGTGGCCGCCCAGCAGCGCGATCACGCCGAGGATGATCAATGTAAAAGGCAGATCGATCAGGCTTGCCAGGGTCAGCGAGGTTAAAAAGTCGCGCATCCCCTGAAATTCGTGGATGTTTTGCGCATAGCTGCCGACGCGTGCAGGGCGCATTTTCATCGACATGCCCACGATGCGCTCGAACAGCGTCGCGGAGATGATCAGGTCGGTTTTCTTGCCCGCGAGGTCCAGGCACAGGCTGCGCATGCTCTTGAGCAACAGGTCGAACAGGTAAGCACCGCAAATACCGACCGCCAGCACCCACAGGGTGGCGGTGGCCTGGTTGGGGACCACGCGGTCGTACACGTTCATCACAAACAGCGGCGCGGCCAGGGCTATCAGGTTGATCACCAGGCTGGCGGCGATAGCATCGGCGTAGAGCCAACGTGAGCGTTTGAGGGTGTCTCTGAACCAGGAGCGCGCGCGCGGGATAAGCGTGCCAGTGGTGACGTCAAATTTATGCTGCGGTTGGGCGAAGAACACCCGGCCGCTGTAATCCTGACTCAGCACTTCCCGGGTGACGTGAACTTCGCCGCCTTCGCTTTCGCTGAGCAGCAAGCGGGCGGTATCACCGTCCCAGCCCACCAGCACCGCACTGCGCCCTTCCTTCAACAGCAATAAGGCCGGCAATGCGATGGATGGAATCTGCTCCAACTTGCGCTGCAGCACGCGACCCTGCAAGCCCGCCCGCGCGGCTGCGCGGGCGAGCAGGTCTGGGCTCAGGCGCTGGCCCGCCAAGGGCAGGCCAGTGGTCAGCATTGCCCGGCTGGCGGGCTTGTAATGCAGGGAGCAGAGGGTCAGCAACCCGTCCAGCAAGGGGTCATCATGCTGACTGCGCGGGTCATGGTTGAGCGGCGCCACACTTATTTCAGAATCCAAGCTGACTCTCTCTTAATGCAGTTGAGCGGTCCAACTCCGTCAAGAATCAGTTCATCCCTGGCAGGTTCACCTTCGTTTTGACTTCGTTCTGCACAACTGATGCCAGCGGCGCAACCACGCCTTGGCTTTTGAGCAGTTGGCCCATATCGGCCTTGATACGGTATTGCGTATACAGCTGCAGGTTTTTGATCTGTGCCAGGCGTTGCGATGCCGTGAACAGTTCGTTCTCGCTGTCGAGCAGGTCGAGCAGTGTACGCTCACCCAGGCTGAACTGCTGCTGGTAAGACGTGCGCACGCGGGTGCTGCGGTCTACGTATTCCTGAGCGATCGGCAATTGCGCCGTGGCGTTGTTGTAGGCGTTCCACGCCAGGCTCAATTCCTGGTTCAGCTCACGCAGGGCGTTGTTGCGGATATCCAGCGCTTGGGATGCCTGGGACGCCTTGGATTGCAGGTCTGCCTTGTTGCTGCCGCCGGAGTACAGGTTGAACTGCATGCGCAGCATGGCGGAGTAGCCATTGTCGTGGCCTTCTTCGCCGCCGATATTGCTGTTGGCCGAGCGTTGCAACTCAGCATCGAAGCGCGGATAGAACGTCGATTTGGCGGATTCGTATTGCTTTTCAGCCGCAGCGATGTCCGCTTCGGCCGAACGCAGTACCGGGCTGCTCTCAACCATCTGCCGACGTGCTTCTTCGAGGCTGGCAGGCATCAAGGCGACAAAGCCCTGGGGCTTCTCCAACTCGTCGGGTTCTTGGCCGACGGCGCTCATGTAGTTGGCTTTGGCGTCATCGAGGTTGGTCTGTTCGGTCAGCAAGTTGTTGCGGGCCTGGGCCAGACGGGCTTCGGCTTGATCCATGTCCGCCATTCTTCCGACGCCACGGCTGGTGCGCAATTTGATCTGGTCAAAAATGCGTTCGTGGCTTTTCAGGTTGTCTTCTGCCAGCTGCACCATCTCGCGACGGGTCAGGACATCCAGATAAACCTGAGCCACCGTCAGCGCAGTGCGCTCGGTGGTATTGAGCAGGGCATAGCCGCGAGAGTTGGCGGTGGCCTGCTGGCGGCCGACTTCATTCTCGGTGCCGAAACCCTGGAACAGGTTTTGCTGAAGACGAATGCTCGACTCGCCGCGGTTCAGGGTTTTCCAGTCATGACTGTTGCTGGCGGCGCGGGTCGAGGTGTTGTCGGAGCTTTCGCGACCATAACCGCCCAGCAAGTCGATTTTAGGCAGGTAGCCGCCCTGGGCCGCTCTGACCTGATAGTCGGCAGCGATACGTGCGTTGACGGCAGCCTGGATTTCCGGGTGAACGTCGACAGCCTTTTGCATGGCTTCTTGAAGGGTTTGAGCCTGTACGAAACTAGTCGCGAGAACAAATGGCACAGCGGTGAATAAGTGCAAACGCATTCTGATTTTTCCCCGGGGATTGGTTGCCTGAAAGCCGCAACAAACTTGAAATATTGCACTGGAGTGGCAACTCGAAATGCCCGTTTTTATTGGGCGCCGCAGGGCGCAAACAGAAAGTCGTGAAGCCGCTTAAATATCAATGTGACATTACTGGGCGGATTGTTTAGGATGACGCCCAATAGGTCAATACCTTGACGGAAAAGTAATTTTTCTGGCGCGGCAACAAAATATTGACGCCATTATTTTTTTGAAGCAATTGAGTACTCCAGCTTATTGAATCGGCACCACTGACAGGGCCGGTCTCCTGGGTGGATACCCCTGAACGGCAATACACGGAGAGTCTTTTATGAGCAGCGTTGCGGTCGTCAAAAGCATTGTCGGTCAAGTGTTCGCGGTATCCCCAGAAGGGATTCGTCGTCTGCTGGTAGAAGGCGATCGCCTGTTCGCAGGGGAGCAGATTGATACAGGCCCGGCCGGTGCCGTTTCGCTGGAACTGGCCGACGGCCGCGTGATTGATCTGGGCCGCGACACTCAGTGGAGCGCCAACGCACCTGACTCGACCACCGACCTCAGCGCCGCCACTGCTCAAGCAGCACCGTCCGTCGCCGAATTGCAGCAGGCCATCGCTGCCGGCGCCGACCCGACCCAAGACCTCGAAGCCACCGCCGCAGGCCCGACCGCAGCCGGTGCTGACGGCGCTGTCGGCGGCGGCCATAGCTTTGTCGTGCTTGAAGCAACGGCCGGCGTGGTCGACCCTACCATCGGTTATCCGACCAACGGTCTTAACGCTGCGGATGCGGTGGCTAACGCCCTGACCGGCGCTGACAACAACGGCGTCGACCCGCGCAACGTCACCATCACCCTGACCGCTACGCCTACCATCACCGAAGCCGGTGGTGTTGTGGTTTACACCGTATTCATCACGCAAGCCCCGACCAGCGACCTGACCGTCACCTTGTCCAACGGCCTCTCTGTTGTGGTCCCAGCCGGCCAGACCTCCGGCGCGCTGAACGTTACGTTCGCCGGTAATGACACCCCTTACCTGGACGCCTCGTCGATCTCCGCCACCATCGCCGGCACGTCCGGCGGCGGCAACCTGATCATCACCACCGACCCGACGCCGGCGGTCACTCAGATCAACGACACCATCGATACCACCACTGTTACGCTCACCGCGACGGCATCGGTGGATGAGGGTGGCAAGATCGTCTACACCGCCACCGTCACCAACGCGGCGCAGACCGACGTTGTGATCAAACTGTCCAACGACCAGACCATCACCATCGAAGCCGGTAAAACCACCGGTACGGTCAGTGTCGACACCCCGGCCAACCTGGCGGATGGCAAAGACCTGACGGTCAGCGCCACCATTACCAGCGCCACCGGCGGCAACTACGAAAACCTGGCGATCAATCCCGCACCGGCCACTTCCACCGTTGTTGCTGTGGATGATCCCAGCGTTCTGGTCGCCGATACCAACACGATCGTCGAAGATAACGTCGCCACCGGCAATGTGCTGAGCAACGACAGCGACATCGACAATGTGCTGAGCGTCGCCACCTTCAATGTGGGCGGCACCACCTTCGCGGCGGGCCAGACGGCTGTTATCGCAGGCGTGGGCAGTATCACGATTGGCGTCGACGGCGCGTATACGTTCACCCCGGTCAAGGATTACAGCGGCGAAGTGCCGCAGATCGGCTACACCACTAATACCGGTTCGAGCAGCACGCTGACCGTGACGATTACGCCGGTCAACGACGCGCCGGTGATCGAAGTGTCGGCCAACACCCTGGTTGAAAACACCGCGGTAGCCGGCACTGTGGCAGGCACATTTGCCGCCAGTGACGCGGAGACGCCAACCCAGGCGCTGGATGTGAAGTTCACCGCAGGTACTAATGCGGACGGTTACTACGCGATTTCCGGCACCGACGTTGTACTGACGCAGAAAGGTGCTGACTGGGTCAACGCCGGCAATCAACTGCCGAAGATCGATTTGACTGTGACCGATGCTGACAATGTCAGCTCGACCGCCAATGGCCAGCCGACCGTGACTCTGGTCAACGACATCCCGGTTATCAGCGTTGAAGCCAATACACTGACAGAGAACGATGCCAAAGAAGGCACCGTGGCCGGGCGCTTCACCGCGACTGATGAAGAAACGCCGGTTGCTGATCTGAAAGTCACCTTCACCGCCGGTACTAACACCGACGGCTACTACGCCCTGTCGGGTACCGATGTGGTCCTGACTCAGAAAGGCGCGGATTGGGTCAACGCCGGTAACCAGTTGCCGAAAATCGACCTGACCGTGACCGACGCTGACAACGCCAGCTCGACCGCCAATGGTCAGC
>NZ_JARVSL010000031.1:0-116961 GCF_030209215.1 Pseudomonas sp. efr-133-TYG-23
ACGACGGCTACTACACCCTGTCGGGCACCGACGTTGTACTGACTCAGAAAGGTGCCGATTGGGTTAACGCCGGCCACCAACTGCCGAAAATCGACCTGACCGTTACCGACGCTGATAACGCCAGCTCGACCGCTAATGGCCAGCCGAGCGTGACCCTGGTCGATGACGCCCCGACCGCCACCGACGGTTTCATCCAGAGCAACGAAGACACCTCGGTCGAACTGACCTGGGCGACCTTCGGCGTCAAGGATGAGGACTCCACGGACCCGAAAGTGGTGTTCACCAGCCTCCCTGCCGGTTCCATCGAGTACAACGTCAACGGTACGTGGGTCAAACTGACCGTGGCCGATCTGAAGACCGATACCTCGGCGGGCAAGGCGTTCAGCCAGACTGACTTCGATAGTCACAACGTACGTTACACCCCGGCAGCCAACGAATCAGGCGACAACAGCTTCGGCGGCACCGGTGTGGGTAACATGCAAAGCGATTACACCCAACTGAAGTTCCAGGCAACCGACGGCAACTCCTACAGCGACACCAAAACCATCACGGTGGATATCCACCCGGTGACGGACGTTCCTGTTGTGACGGTCGGTGCATTCAGCGCTGTGCCGACTGGCCTGACCATTCAGACTTGGAGCGGCGGTAACCTGCGCACTGACTTGGGGACCAACGGTAACGGTGTGGTCAACTCCAGCGATCTGATCAAAGTGATCGACGCCAAGACCGCTGCCAGCGCCGTCTCCACGGGTGTGACCAGCGACGTCAGCAACACCAATGTGGCGGACGGCACCGCGACTAAGGTCTCCGGCCTGATCTATCTGGAAGCGGGTAAGAGCTACACCTTCACCGGTACGGCCGACGACAGCCTGGCAATCACCGTGGGCGGCAAGCTGGTCGCGACCGAAACCTGGAGCAAGGGCAGCGCGATCACCGGAACGGCCTACACGCCGAGTGAGTCGGGCTATTACACCCTCGATATCTACCACTACAACCAGGCCGGCGCGGGCAACTACGACGTCAATGTGTCGATCAACAATGGCCCGTCGATGTCGCTGGGCAACAGCGGCGTGCAGACCTACACCAGCGTGGACGCCTTGAAAGCGGCCGGCGCGGTGCTGGGCGACAGCCATGTGGTCAATGGCGAAGGCTATTACACCGGCTATGTCTACAACCATGGGTTGGAAGACACCGCCATCAAGGTGGCACCGATCACTACCACGTTTGTCGACAACGATGGCTCGGAAACCCACAAGGTGGAAATCAGCGGCCTGCCCAAAGGCACCGTGATTACCGACACTAGCACTGGCGCCAGCTATACCTCGACGGGTGCCAGCGCGCTCTATGATGTCAGCACCTGGAACCTGAAGACCCTGACGGTTACGCCGTTCAAGGATTCGACCGCCAGCTTCGATATCACCGTAAAAGCGACGGCCAAAGAGTCGAGCACCGGTGTGGAAGCGGTGACCACCGGCAAAGTGAGCATCGTGGTCACTGCGGTCAACGACGCGCCGACCCTGGACCTCAGCATCGCCGACGGTTCTGTCGCCACGGGCTTCAGCGCCTCGTACACCGAGCGCGGCACCAATGGTGTTGCGATTACCGGCAATGTGGCCATCGGTGACGTCGACAGCAACCAGATGCAAAGCGCGACCATCACCCTGAAAAACGCCAGTTCGGGTGATGTGCTCAGCTCCAACCTGGTGGCGGTGGGCGGTACCTACAAAGGTGTCACCGTGACCAGCGTCGGCACGGACGTCAGCGGCAAGATCGTACTGACCCTGTCGGGCGTGGCTGATGTCGCGACCTACAAGGCGCTGCTTGAGTCGTTCCAGTACTCCAACACCGGCAAATACCCGTCCCTTGGTGATCGCACCATCGACATTTCGGTGATGGACAACGAAGGCAGCAACAGCCTGAGTTCGTCGGTGGCAACGACCACCATCACGGTCAAGCCTCAGGTCTACACCCCGGTCACTGAAGGCGGTGCGGCGGCGGATACCATCGACCTGGGCTCCAGCTCGGCCAACAACATCGTGGTCGGCGACAAGGGCGGCATCACCACGCCGGGCAGCAACTACAACATCGCGTTTATCGTTGACACCTCGGGCAGTATCGGGTCGAGCGCGATGACGTCGATCAAAACCCAGCTTTCCGGCATTTTCGATACCTTGATCGCGAACGCGAAGATGACAGGGTCGGGCGTGGTGAAAGTATTGTTGGTCGACTTCGATACCAAGGTTGAATCGCAGGTATCGGTCAACCTGGCCGACCAGGCTGCCGCCAAGGCCGCCCTGCAGGCGGTGTTGAACAACATGGCGTCCAACCCAAGCGATGTAACCAACTACCAGGATGCCTTTAACGCGGCTACCAACTGGTTCAAGAGCAGCGACGCCACCAGCAACGCTGGTGCAAAAAACCTGACGTATTTCATTACCGACGGTGAGCCGAACGTCTACAACGCGACGTACGACAACATTAGCCTGGGGTATACCAGTTCCTGGTGGGGCTCCAACGTGACCTTCGATAGCAAGGTCAACGGCTCCACCTACACCCTGGGTCAAAGCACTCCGGTCACCGCTACGATCTACGGTCAGACACAGGTCATCGTCGACAAGGACGGTAAGGTGTACTCGTACAACTCGTCCGGCACCAAGACCTTTGAAGGCTATGTCGTGTCCGATGGCCACGGTGGTTTCAACGTGGCGGGGGCTGCCAGCAGTTCGGGCTGGACCGATTATGCGTTGGAATACGCCAAAGACGCTTACACGGCGCTGACGACTTCCGTCGCGGGCGGGGTCGAGGTACAAGCCATTGGTCTGGGCAATAACGTCGATAAAGACATGCTCCAGAAGTACTTCGATACCGACAAGACGGTCAGCACCATCGACACCGCGAAACTGGCGGATACCATTACCGGCCACACGGCCGATACCGGTGCCGACAGCGTTTCCGGCGGTTCGGGCAACGACATCATCTTCGGTGACCTGATCAGCTACAACGGTCAGGAAGGCAGTGCCGCACTCAAGGCCTTCGCCGCCGAGAAGCTGTCCACTACCGTCGACCACATCGATGACCGCACCTTGCATCAGTACATCACTGAGCATGTGCAAGACATCGGTGCCTTGGCCAGCGCGTCGAACATCTACGGTACCAAGGACGGCGGCGACACCCTGATCGGCAATGCCGGCAATGACATCCTGTTCGGCCAGGGCGGCAACGACACCCTCTCCGGCGGTGCCGGTAATGACATCCTGGTGGGCGGCAAGGGTAACGACATCCTCACCGGCGGCGCGGGTGCCGATACCTTCGTCTGGCTCAAAGGCGACACCAACACCAATGGCGGCTTTGATCGCATCACTGACTTCAAGCACAGCGAAGGCGACAAGCTGGACCTGTCCGATTTGCTGCAAGGCAATAACGACAACAACTTGTCCAAGTACTTGCAGCTGACCACCGACTCGTCGGGCAACTCGACGCTGAGCGTCAGCAGCACCGGGGCGTTCACCGCGTCGGGTGGCGGCACGGCAGATGTCACCATCAAGGTCGATGGCGCCAACTGGGGTGCTGGCAGCTCCGCGATCAACAACCTGATCGCCGGTGGCGACCTGACCGTCAAGCACCACGACTGATTACCCGGCAGCGCCAATCTTTCGGGATTGGCGCTGCGTGGGCATCAGCGTCGAGCAAATGTGTGTAATCTCTGCAGAGGCCGTGCGCGGCACCTGCAGGGATTTTTTATTGGGAGAACGTTGATGTTCTACGTGCAACGCGATCAAAACAACGCTTTGATCCGTGTCGAGGCGCAGGCCTATGCCGAGGCCACCGAGACGCTACCGGCCGACCATCATGAGATACAGGCGTGGTTTGCCGACGATGTGGTCGACAACAGCCTCAAGCAGCTCAAGCAAAGTGACTTTGAGATGATTCGGGTGCTGGACGACTTGATCCAGGTTCTGATCACCAAGAACGTCATGAGCATCACGGACTTGCCGCCCGCCGCGCAGGCCAAGTTCCTCGAACGTACCCAGGCCCGAGCAGCATTGGGCGGATTGAGCGAGTTGATCAATGACGATGAAACCGGCTTGATCTGAGCCGCGCACCTCCTTCACGGCGTGGCCGTCAAGGAGGCTTCGACAGTCTATTTCCAGGGCGCTGGTTCGCCTACCAGTTGGCCTTGCACCCCTTCAATCCCCATCTCGCGAATCACCTGTAGCTCACCCTCGGTTTCCACACGTTCGGCAATCAACGGCAAATCGATGCTGTGGGCGGCGCGCTGGATGGCTTCGATAAAAAAGCGCTTGTGGCTTTCCTGGTCGATGGCACGGATGTAGCTGCCGTCGATTTTCAGGTACGCCAGGCCCAGGTTCGCCAGGTTGCCGATCATGCTGAAACGCCCGCCGAAACGCTGCAGGCCAAGGCTGAAGCCCAGGCTGCGCAAGCGTCGGGTCAGGCGCTCCAGCTGCGACTGCTCGGGCACTTGTTCTTCACCGATTTCCAGGGTCAGGCGCGGCCCCAGGGCGGGGTTTTGAGCCAGGCGTTCGAAGACGCGCTCCAGTGCCTGCGGGTCGTTCAGGGTAGCGGCCGACAGGTTCAAGGCCACCGATGGGCTGTGCTGGGCCAGGTGCTTGATCACCAGATCAACCATCAATTGGTCAAGGCGTGCAGTCCAACCGAAGCGCTCCAGCCATGGTAGGAAGTGGCCCGCCGCGATGGTCTGGCCCTGCGGGTCGAGCAAGCGTGACAACACTTTGTAATGCAGGACCTGTTGGGTGTCGCTGCTGCTCACCACCGGCTGGAAAAACAACCGGAAGCGCCCTTGGGTCAGGGCCTCGTCGAGCAAGGTGTGCCAGCTGTGGTGATCGTCGCTGACGGTGCCTTGGGTCTGGTGTTCCAGGCACACCCAAGTCTGGCCTGTACCGGCTTCGGCCTGGGCCAGTGCCTGGTCGGCCAGCATTAGCAGGTCTGCCGAGGCATCGCCCGGTTTGTAAGGTGCCAGCCCGATGTAAGCCACGATCGGCATATCGGTGGCTCCCGTTTCGTAGAGGCTCTGCAGGGTGCTTTCCAGGGCCTGGGCCAGCTGCAGCGCTTCATCGCGCACCAGCCCCGGGGCGAGCACCGCGAACTCGCCGCCGCGGCTGCGGGTGATCAGGTTCTGGGTTTCCGGGTACTTGGCGCAGGTGCGCACCAGTTGCTGGCTGACGGCCTGTAGCAGTTGGTCAGTGCGTTGCCCGCCCAGGCGTTGGTTGAGGCCGCTCAGGTCGTTGACCCGCAACATCAGCAGGTAACCCGAACTGGCTTCCTCAAGGTTGCTGACGCGCGATTGCAGCTGCATTTCAAAATAACGACGGTTGGCCAGGCCCGTGAGGCTGTCCTGGTAGGACTCCACCCGCAGCTTCTCGCTGCGCTCGGTCTGTTCATGGAACAGCGCCTTGAGCTTCTCCACCATCTGATTCATCGCCTGCACCACCCGGCGCAGCTCAGGGGTACGGGGCAGATCGGGCAGGCTCAGGAACTCACGGCGGGCGATGGCATGGGACTGCTCGACCATATAATCCAGCGGCTTCAATTGACGCCGCAGCAACAGGGCGCCCAGTACGGCGCTCACGGCGCCGCAGAGCAGCAGCCAGCCCAGGCTGCCCAATGCGCTCTGCCACAGCTTGGCCAGGGCAAACATTGGATGGCTGACCACCTCGACCCGCGCCGCCTGCTGCCAGCCACGGCTGACGATCGCATCGCCGCCGGCCGGCGCCAGGCCGATCATCTTCACGAACCACGCCGGGACGCTGCTGGCGTCCGGCTCGGCGGCGCGCTCTACCAGCACTTGGTTGGTGCTCAGGTCCACCACGCGGATGCTGGCGTAGTAGCCGCTGTCGAAGATCGAACTGACCATCAGCTCGGTCATCGCCGGGTCATCGATGTTCGGCGTCAGCGACAGCGCCAGCGCGGTGGCCGCGTCCTGAGCGTGGGAGCGCAGTTGGTTGACGTACTGGGTACGCGAGCTTTCCAGGCTGACGAAGAAGCTACCGCTGAACGCGACCACCAGGAACACGCAGATAGCGATCAGCAATTGTTTGAACAGTGACATCGTAGCTCCTGTTAATTATCCGAACCGGTCGGAAACCCTTCAGCGGTCATTTTCTTCAACACATCCTGCCAACGCGACAGACGCTTGGTATCGCCGACTTTTTTGTTGCCCGTCGCGCCGGTCAGCCACAGCCCTTCACCGTTGAAGGCGTAAACCGGCAGCAGGTCCGGCCGTTGGCTGGCCGGCAGAATCGGGTCCATCAGGCTGTCCAGTACCAAGGGCATGGCCTCGGGGCTTGAATAGTAGGTCAGCACCATATGTGCACGATTCTGGCGCAGAGCCTTGACGTAGGTTATGCGCAGCTTCTCGGCCGGTACGCCCAAATGACGCAGGCTGAAGTATTTGGCGATGGCGTAGTCTTCGCAGTCGCCGGCGCCTTTCCACAAGGACTGAATGGGCGTCGCCCAATAGTCCACCTCGTGCCACAGGTCGATATCTTCTTCGTAATGCAGCTGACGATTGAAGAACAAGTTAACCACTTTGAGTTGTTCGCTCTCGCTGACCTGCTTTTGTGTGGCCAGTAGCTGTTGCCAGGCATCAATGCGCTGTCGACCGGGGCCGAGGGGGCCGTAGAGTGCTTCGGCTTTACGGCTGATCTGGCTGAAATCCCAATCGGCAAGTAAATCGCCCAGCAGTCCGCCACCCAGCACCACCGCGATGGCGAGGCCGTAGAGGAACCGAGGGAATTTAAAGCGTATCGCCACTGCGCTTATCCAAAACGTACAGCCTGGAAGTTGCCGCAATGGTGCGGGGATGGCGGGTAAAAAACAATGGCACGATGAAATCACCGCCTATCAAATGACGGTATTTTTCGTCAGTAAATTGGCAGTTTTCCGCTCGTCTGAAAGGGTGGTGGATTTTTGATCAAAATAATGACACTTCATCGGGGCTGACACAGAATGCAGCCAATAAACACGCCAATAAGAACATGTACGGGAAGCCTTGATGGGCCGACCTTTCACGTCTTCCGATGGCGTTGCGAAGGAGCCCGGCCATGAGCCGCACCGATGATCTATTTGCCCTGTTCGGCAACAGCGTTTCCCGCGATCCGAAGGGCAAAAACGCCCGTTTACATTTTTTCGGCAGTATTCCATTTGATGATGGCACTCGGGTAAACCGTGAGGATGGTTCGCTCGTTCATCCTCATGGGGCTCACGGCAATCAAGCCTGCGCGCATGCCGCTCCCGCCTCGCTGCGCGCCACCGTGGTGGCTGTGGTTTCGATCAACGGCGGCGTGGGCCGTAGCACGCTGGTCACGGCATTGAGCAGCGGGTTGCAACGCTTGGGCGAGTCGGTGGTGGCCGTGGATCTGGACCCGCAGAATGCGCTGCGCCAGCACTTCGGCGTCGATCCTCAGCGGCCCGGCGTGGGGCGCAGCAGTTTGCTCAACGCGCCGTGGGCCGGCGCCTTGCAAACGGGGTTCGCCGGTTCCCAGGTGATCCCATTCGGCGACACCGACAGCCGCCAGAAGGAGGGCCTGCAACGCTGGCTTACGCGCGAGCCCACTTGGTTGGCCGAGCACCTGTCGGTCATGGGGCTGAGCGAAGCTCACACGGTGATCATCGATACCCCCGCGGGTAACAACGTTTATCTGCATCAAGCCCTGAACGTGGCCGATATTGTGTTGGTCATCGCTCAACCTAACGCCGCCTGCCTCGGCACCCAGGACCAGTTGGACGCACTGCTGGCGCCCTACCTTGAGCGTGCGCGCCCGCCCCGTTGCCACTTCGTGATCAATCAAGTAGATGACCAATCGGCGTTTAACCGGGAAATGCTGGAAGCCTTTACGCTGCGTCGCCAGGCTGACGCGTTGGCGGTCGTACATGACGACGCGCTGATCAGCCAAGCCCTGGCGTTTGCCACCGACCCGCTGGATAACGTGGCGTCCAGCCAGGCAGGTGCGGATATCAATGAGCTTTGCCGGCTATTGATTGCGCGTAAGCGAACCGCGTAAAGCGCGGTTTAGAGGCTAATCGTCAGAGGCTTATGCACAATCGGATGGATGCGCCATTAAGAAACACTCTTTTTGTGGAGCGGTTCTCATCTGGGCTTAACTGCCTGTTTTACGTGCATTTTATTTTGTGAACAAAAAATGAACAGCTCGGGTTTTGGCCTGCGAGCTAGATGATTAAAGGCTTTGTAAAGAAACCATCAACAGAGTTATCCACAGGCTGCGCTGCGTCAATTTGCCTCTTAATCGCGCTCGGCAAGCACCATCAAGTTGCGCGGCGTCAGTGCGGCGTCGCAGAAGCTGCCCAGTTCAACGCGGTAGCCTTGTTCGGTCAGAAACAGCGCACGATCCAGCACCAGCCATATCTCCAGCGGTCGTCGAAACAGACCACGCACCAGTTCCAGGTTTCTCACCTCGGCCAAGCGAGCCCAGCCATAGGCCTCCAGCGCGGCCCAATCCTGCTCGCCTGTGGATAAACCTTTCAGGTTTGCCAATGCTCGGCAGTAGTCGGCGAAAGGTACGCTCAACCACGCAGTGGGCAGTGAAGGGGTGGGCAGGTACTCGTCGCAACCCCGTAGCTGCCGTTGCAGTTGATCGAAGCCCAGACGGCGGGCCATGGATGTGTCCCGCTGCTGGCGTACGCGTCTGCCGGCAGTGACGGTTTCGCTGAGCGGCAGGCCGAGGTCTTCGATCGATAACTGTAGCGTTGAAGCGCGGCCCACCTCGGACAATGGTTGGTACGCCGGTGCGCTGATGCGGTTGTAACAGCAGGGCGCCAGGGCCAGCTGTTTGCAGCCTTGTGCACTGGCCAGTTGCAGCAGGCGCACATGCAGGTCGCCGCAGGCGTGCAGGGCGACGGGGGTGTGTTCGGCGCAGAGGGTGAGGTCCGCCATGACGTCTTGCAGGCGATGGGCCGCGGCCAAGCCATGGTGGTCGCTCAGGGCCTGGCCTGCGGCGATCAGTGCAGGGTCGTATTCGAGGCAGGTCAGCTGTTGCCCGGTTTGCAGCAGCCGGCGGCCCAGGTGGCCCTTGCCGGCACACCAATCCAGCCAGTGTGTAGGGGCTTGCGCAAACGACAGGGCGGCACCGAAAGCTTCGATTTGCTGCCACTTGCGGCCCGGTACATCGACATTCAAGCGATGGCGCGCGGGCGGCAGGGGCTGCGTCGGCAGCTTATCCACAGCACTGAGTTGGCGCGCCTGTGCGGCAAGTTGTGCAAAAGGCGCGGGCGCCGGGAGATCATAGGGGGCGTTGTGGCTGGCTTCGGCGTCATCCAGCGAGCGCTGGCGCAACCAGTGTGCCAGCTCTGGATGTCGTGATTCCCAGGCCAATTGGCGGTGAGTGAAGGGCCGTGGTTTCCACAGCCCTTGGTGCTCGATCAGAAAGGCATCCAGTGCCTGGAAGTGCGCCTTAACGTCCCTGGCAGGCATCGACGCGCAGCCAGCGTTCCAGCAGTTTGAAGCCACGTACCAGGATGTAGGCCATCAACAGGTAGAACAGGCCGGCGGCGAAGAAGATCTCCACCGGCAGGTAGGTTCGGGCAATGATGGTTCGCGCCATGCCGGTCAGTTCCAGCAGGGTCACCGTACTCGCCAGGGCGCTGGCTTTGAGCATCAGGATCACTTCGTTGCTGTACGCCGGCAAGCCGATGCGCGAGGCGCGGGGCAGGACGATATAGAACAACGTCTTGGGCTTGGACATGCCCAGGGCGCGGGCGGCTTCGATTTCGCCCGGTGGGATGGCCTGGATCGCCCCGCGCAGGATCTCCGCGATATAGGCGGCGGTGTGCAGGGTCATGGTGGCGGTGGCGCACCAGAACGGATCGCGCAGGTATGGCCACATAAAGCTGCTGCGCACCGCGTCGAATTGCGCCAGGCCGTAGTAGACCAGGAACAGCTGCACCAGCAGCGGCGTACCGCGGAAGAAGAAAATATAGGCATAGGGCAGGGCGCTTACGTACCAGCGGCGCGACGAGCGGGCGATGCCCAGCGGGATTGCCAGCAGCAGCCCGGCAATGACCGCAATGGCCACCAGTTCCAGGGTGAGGATGGCGCCCTGGGCCAGTTTGGGCAGCCACTTGATGATCACGGCCCAGTTCAGGCCCAGGTCGAAATGCGCCAGCCAGCTGTAGTCGCCGCTCATTGGGTGCTCCTCGCAAAGCCGCGGGCGGCGCGTTTTTCCAGGAAGTGCATGGTGGTCATCGCCAGGACGGTGAGCCCCAGGTACATGAACGCTGCAACCATAAAGAAGGTGAACGGTTGTTTGGTCACCGTGACGCCGATCTGCGCGTGGCGCATGATTTCTTCCAGGCCGATCACCGACACCAGCGCGGTGTCTTTCATCAGGATCATAAACAGGTTGCCCAGGCCCGGCAGGGCGATGCGCCACATCTGCGGCATGATCAGGCGGGTGAAGATCCGAAACTTTGAAAGCCCCAGTGCCACGCCCGCTTCGCGGTGGCCTTTGGGAATGGCGAGGATCGCGCCGCGGAATACTTCCGTGGCGTAGGCGCCGAAGCACAGGCCCAGGGCAATGACCCCGGCGGCAAAGGCGCTGAGAGACAGGTCGGGGTTACCGAAAAACTCACCCAGGGCACGCATCATGTTGACCGTGCCGAAGTAAATCAGCAGTACCCACAGCAGTTCCGGGATACCACGGACCACGGTGGAGTAAGCACCGCCAAGCCATTGCAGCGGCTTGTACGGGGATGTTTTGGCCAGGGCGCCGGCCAGGCCGAGCAGCAGCCCCAGGCACAGGGCCGTGAGGGCCAGTTTGACGGTCATCAGCGCGCCGGCGGCGAGCGCGGGGCCGAATCCGTAAAGGTCGAAATTCATGGTTTAGTCGTTTCGCAAGGTAAAGCTCAGGACCGACGCGCTCGGGGGAGCGCGCCGGGCAGGCGTTCAGGTCATTCGATGCTGAACGGGAAGTACTTGTCGTTGATTTTCTTGTAGGTGCCGTCAGCCTTGATCTCTGCCAGGGCTTTGTTCAGGCGCTCGCGCAGTGGGTCGCCTTTGCGTACGGCGATACCGATCTTGTCGCTCTCGACAACCGGGTCACCCTTGAACTCGAAGGCCGAACCGTCTTTGCTCTTGAGCCATTCGTACTGCACGTACTTGTCGGCGAGGATCCCGTCGAGGCGGTTGGACGTCAGGTCAAGGTAGGCGTTTTCCTGGGTGTCGTAGAGCTTGGCTTCGGTATCTGGCAGCTTGTCTTCCAGGTAGGTACCGGCCAACGTCGCGCGTTGTGCGCCGATGACCTTACCCTTCAGGTAGCCGGCGTCGGTCTTGAAGTCTGTGGTGGTCTTGGGCGCGATGAACTGCAGCTTGTTGGAGTAGTACGGATCGGTGAAGTCGACGGCCTGCTTGCGTTCGTCGGTGATCGACAGCGAGGACACCAGGAAGTCGAATTTCTTGGCGTTCAGGGCCGGGATGATGCCGTCCCAGTCGGACGTCACCACTTCGCACTCGACTTTCATCTTGGCGCACAGCGCGTCGCCGATGTCTTTGTCGAAGCCGACCACTTGGCCACTGGCGTCTTTATTGTTGAACGGCGGGTAGGCCGCTTCGATCCCCATTTTCAATTTTTCGGCGGCAACGGCCGAGGCGCTGAACGCCATCGTGACGGCGGCGGCCAAAAGGAACTTTTTATAGTTCTGCATGCATGTTGCTCCGTTAGCGGTTGCTGGACATGAATTGTTTGCAGCGCGCCGAAAGCGGGTTTTCAAATACCTGCTGTGGCGATCCTTGCTCCTCGATCAGGCCTTGGTGAAGGAACACCACCTCACTGGACACCTGACGGGCAAAGCCCATTTCGTGGGTGACCAGCAGCATGGTGCGACCTTCTTCGGCCAGCGCGCGGATCACACTAAGTACTTCCTGAACCATTTCCGGGTCAAGGGCGGAAGTGGGCTCGTCGAACAGGATGACTTTGGGCTGCATCGCCAGGGTGCGGGCGATGGCGGCGCGTTGTTGCTGGCCGCCGGACAATTGTGCCGGGTAGGCGTGGCGCTTATCGGCGATGCCGACCTTGGCCAGCAGCGCTTCGGCCACTTCGATGGCTTCGGCCTTGCTCTGGCCGAGCACACGGCGGGGCGCCTCGATGATGTTGTCGAGGATGCTCATGTGCGGCCACAGATTAAAGTTTTGAAACACAAAACCGATTTCGCTGCGCAGGCGGTTGATCTGCTTGCCGTCGGCGGCCATCAGCTCGCCGTTCTTCGCGGCTTTGAGTTTGAGTTCTTCACCCGCCACCAGGATCTGGCCCTGATGAGGGTTCTCCAGCAGGTTGATGCAGCGCAGGAAAGTCGACTTGCCGGAACCGGAGGAACCCAGGATCGAGATCACATCGCCGTCGCGAGCGGTCAGCGAGATACCTTTGAGTACCTCCAGCTCACCATAACGTTTATGCAAGTTGCGGATTTCAAGCGCGGGCGTGGCCTCGGCCATGGGGGGTCCTCATTGTGTTCTGCGTGCCTGCTGTTGGGCCGCCTTCCTGGCGAGGCGCCAAGCTAGCATAGCGTCCGGATGGCAGCCAACAGCGCGGCGGGCGGTAAGCGGGCGGCATGCGGCAGGGTGTCGCATCGGCACAGCGACGTGTCGCGCCGTCAACAACCGAACAAGCGTTTGAACCCGGAAAGCCGCAGGCTTCGCGTCAAAAAGGGCGCGATGGTGCCAGCTTTGGCCAGGTGTTGGAAGGGTTAAACGGGCAAACGGTCGCTATCGGCGCTTTTATGGGGCGTTACTTATTTTGTGTGTGTGTTTTTGGTGCGCGTATCGGCGTGAATAGTGAGTCGCACGGTAACGCTATAGCGGAATGCCATTGTTCTCAATGACTTGCGTGCGCTGTGGAAAAGTCCTACAGCCCGCGTCAATCGCGGCTCTGTAACATTTTGGCGCAAATCTTGCGTAAAAAATAAAGAACGCCCTGTTGGTTTCTTTTCACGAGGAGGATCCCAGGTCGGGCGGACCGTTTTCGCAATTCCTCGCAAAGGTGTGTCAATGAGTAGTACGCAAAGCTCCAATGACCTCGAACAGGGGCTCAAACCGCGTCACGTCACCATGCTGTCGATTGCCGGTGTTATCGGCGCCGGTCTGTTTGTCGGCTCCGGCCACGCGATCGCTGCTGCCGGCCCTGCGGTGCTGCTGGCTTATGCCGCTGCGGGTACGTTGGTGGTGCTGGTGATGCGCATGCTGGCCGAAATGGCTGTGGCTTCACCGGATACCGGTTCGTTCTCCACTTACGCCGACCGTGCGATTGGCCACTGGGCCGGCTTTACCATCGGCTGGCTGTACTGGTGGTTCTGGGTGCTGGTGATTCCATTGGAAGCCAACGCGGCCGCCACTATCCTGCATGCCTGGTTCCCCGATGTGGCGATCTGGGTGTTCACGCTGGTGATCACATTGCTGCTGACCGCCACCAACCTGTTCAGTGTGAAGAACTACGGCGAGTTCGAGTTCTGGTTCGCGCTGATCAAAGTTGTGGCCATCGTTGGGTTTGTGATCCTCGGCCTGGCGGCGATTTTCGGTTTCCTGCCGACCAGTCAGGTCAGCGGCGTTTCGCACCTGTTCGACACCCAAGGCTTTATGCCGAACGGCATGGGCGCAGTGGTGGCTGCGATCCTGACCACCATGTTCTCGTTTATGGGCACCGAAATCGTCACCATCGCCGCGGCCGAGTCGAAGAACCCAGGCCAGCAAATCACCAAGGCCACCAATTCGGTGATCTGGCGTATCGGCTTGTTCTACCTGTTGTCGATTTTCATCGTCGTCTCCCTGGTGCCATGGAATGATCCGACCCTGGCGGCGGTAGGTTCCTACCAGACCGTGCTGGAACGCATGGGCATTCCGAATGCCAAGCTGATCGTCGACCTGGTGGTCCTGGTGGCCGTGACCAGCTGCTTGAACTCGGCGCTGTACACCGCGTCGCGCATGCTGTTTTCCCTCGGGCGTCGCGGCGATGCCCCGGCTGTGTCCAAGCGCACCAACAAAAGCGGCACGCCTTACTGGGCGGTGATGCTGTCCACTGGCGCAGCGTTCCTGGCGGTGTTCGCCAACTACGTGGCCCCGGCGGCAGTGTTCGAATTCCTGCTGGCCAGCTCCGGTGCAATCGCACTGCTGGTGTATCTGGTGATCGCGGTGTCGCAACTGCGCATGCGTCAGAAACGCACAGCGGCGGGCGAGAAGATTGTCTTCAAGATGTGGCTGTTCCCCGGCCTGACCTACGCGGTGATGGTGTTCATCGTGGGCACTTTGACCATCATGCTGTTCCAGGAAGCGCATCGCGTGGAGATCATCGCGACGGGCATCCTGAGCCTGCTGGTAGTGGCGGCGGGGTTGATGGTGTCGAGCCGGCGCAAGGCTCAGAGAGTAGGGGCGGCGGTGCTTAACTGACCGCCATTCCAATGTGGGAGGGGGCAAGCCCCTCCCATTTTTTGTCAGTCTTGCGAGTTGGTAAGGGCTTGGGAGGCGGCAACGTAGTCCGCTTGAAACTGCGGCGATTCGATCCACGCCAATGCGGCGGCTTCATCGTCGCTGTCCGTGGCCCACTGCCGATATTCGATCAGTGCCGCCAGGATAAAGTCGGTAGCCTCTTCTTCGCCTTCCTGCTCAAGTACCAGCGCGAGCAGCGGGTGGGCCAGGAATGCGGCGCACAGCGCTTGCTGACTGATCTCGCCGGCAACGCGCATCTCCACGAACAGCTCTATTAAATCCACCGACTCCAAATCGATACGGCTGTCATCGCCGGCGAACGCATCCGGCTTAGTCGCGACCGCGCGCTGGGTGCGGTTCTGCTTGGCCTTGGCCTTGGCCCGGTGGGCACGTTTTTGTTGCTTGTTCGGCGAGGCCATGGGCTCACGTCCTTGGGGTCAGGATCTGGGTTGGGTATTGAAGCGCAGGTTGGCGCAAATCCCAAGGGGATCGGCCATTAATTGGCTGACATGTTCTCGCCGTTCCAGCCGCTCGCCTAGTAATCACGCCAGTAGATGCTTAGGCTTGCGCTTTTGCGTTCCACCAGGGCGTTTCCATGACCCGCGACACCCTCGAACATCACCAGATCCCTATCTACTTCGTCACCGTCCTCCTGGCTATCGGCTTCGGCCTGCTTGCGCCTTCGTGGGGGCACGGCCTGGCTGTGTGGATCACTCCGGCCATCGCGGTGCTGATGTACGCGATGTTCCTGCAAATTCCGTTTCTGGACCTGCGCGAAGGCTTGAGCCACAAGCGCTTCATGGCGGCCTTGCTGCTGGCTAATTTCATCCTGGTGCCCTTGCTGGTGTGGGGGCTGACCCTTGGCTTGGCGGAGCGTCCGGCGCTGCTGGTGGGGGCGTTGCTGGTGTTGCTGACGCCGTGCATCGATTACGTGGTGGTGTTTACCCATATCGGTAAGGGCGATTCACGCTTGATGCTCGCGGCGACGCCGGTGCTGCTTTTGCTGCAGTTGCTGTTGTTGCCGCTGTACTTGGGGCTGATGCTAGGGGCGCAATCCGGCGTAGTTATTGATGCGCAGCCGTTTGTGCAGGCATTTGTGCTGCTGATTGTGGTGCCGATGGTGGCGGCGGTGGCGACCACGTTTGTGGCGCGCAGGTCGGCAGTCGTCGGCGCTTGGAACGCGGCTTGGGCCTGGCTGCCGGTGCCGGCGATGGCGCTGGTACTGTTTGTGGTGATCGGTTCGCAGATCACGTCGGTGGTGCGCGATTTCAGCCTGTTGCTGCCGGTCATTCCGGCCTATGTAGGTTTCCTGTTGCTGGCGCCGCTGACGGGCGCCTTGGCCGCGCGGCTGTTCGCGTTGCCGAGTGCGCCCGCGCGGGCGGTGACGTTCAGCGCGTCGACGCGCAATTCGCTGGTGGTGCTGCCGCTGGCGTTGGCATTGCCCGAGGAGGTGCGTGGGCTGGCTGCGACGGCGGTCATCCTGCAAACCCTGGTGGAGCTGGTCGGCGAATTGATCTACGTGCGCCTGGTGCCCGCACTGGTATGGCGTGGCGGGCGCTGAAGGGTGAAATATTGAGGGTTGTTCAGGCGCTATTCAGCAGGGCGACCGGCACCATAGGTCGGCGCTTTCTACCTGACAGGTCAAACGATGGACCACCGCAACCGCTTTCGCCTGGAGTCCCTGGGCATTTTTCTGTTCGCCCTGATGCTGTTTACGCTGGGCATCTGGGACCAGCAGCCGCAGGGATTTGACGGGCGCTGGGCGCTGTTCCTGCAAGAAATGTATCGCCATGGAGCCAGTCTTTTTCCTACGACCTACGGCCAGCCCTACGCGGACTATCCCGGCACCGCGACCTTCTTCAGTTACCTGTTTGCCCGTCTGTTCGGCGCGCCCAATCACTTGGCCAACGTACTGCCCACGGCGCTGGCTTCTGCTGGGGTCGTGGCCTTGATCTATCGCTTGCTGGCTCCGTCAAGCCGCCAGTGGGCGCTGCTCAGCGTGCTGCTGACATTGCTCACCACTCAATTGCTCGAAAAGTCCCGTTCGGTATGTCTGGATCAGATGGTGGCGTTGCTGTGTGTAGGTAGTTTCTATCTGCTGCACACGGGAGAGCGCTTGGGTTCACGATTCAGGCAACTGGCGGTCTTCCCGCTATTCGTGCTGGGCTTTGCGATACGCGGGCCGCTGGGGTTGATCGAGGTCTGCGGTGTGGTATGCGTGTATTGGGCGTTGGGCAAGCCGGGTGAGCGGGTCAGGCAGGTGCTTGTCCATGGGGTCATCGGATTGATACTGCTGGCGATGTGCTGGTGGCTGCTGATGAAGCTCGCACGCTTGAGTGGGGGCGATGGGTTTGCCGCCGAGGTATTCAGAATGCAGGTGGGCGGGCGCCTGGATGAAAGCGGCGAGCCGTTCTATTTCTACTTCCAGTTGAGTTTGTACCGCTACTTCCCCGTGGTGCCCCTGGCGCTGGCAACGTTGTTTGCGTTGCGTCATCGCTGGTCTGCGCGCTGGGCGAATGATGATATGCAGCTCGTGGTGCGATTGGGCGCCTGCGGTTTGATGATCCTGCTCGGGTTGTCGGTGCCGCACTTCAAGCGGGCGTATTACATCCTGCCGATGGTACCGATGTTCGCCGCTGTCGCCGCCTTCGGGCTACTCCAGGCGCAAGGCTGGCTGATCGGCGTGCGCCGCTGCTATGAGGTGCTTGTCGCGGCGCTGCCGACCTTGTGTGTGGTTGTGGTGTTTGTGTGTCGACACGCATGGAAGAAGCACGGCTACTGGCCAGACGTCTCATTGCCGTTGCTGATCGGCGCGCTGCTGGTGCTGCAAGTGGCCGCGCTGATCAGTTGGCGTCGGCCGCTGCGCCTGGTGTGGCTCAGTCTGATTGCGTTGCTGGGGCAATGGTTACTGCTGGTGAGCGTGGTGGAGCCGGCTAAAGATCTGCAATTCGATACACGCCATTTTGTCGGCCAGGTCGAGGCGTTGCGTGCCGCGCGTCCGGGGCCGTTGGTGTTCGTCAATCTGGGGCGGGACACCTGGGCGGTGCGCTACATGATGAACCTGGATCACGATGAACAGCCGCTGTTCGTCGGTCGTGATCAAGTACAGCGCCTGGCCACGTTACCGCGTCCAGCCTGGGTGATCGTCGCGCGCAAGGAAACCGCGCTGTTGAAGCAAACACCGTTGGAGCATCTGGCTCCGGCGTTCAATGGGCGGTTGAATGACAATCCGCTGATGGTGTTTTTGCTGGAGTGAGGTGAGTTTTTTGTCTCGCGGGAAAGCCTCGAAGGAGTGGGGCTAATGGAACGGTTCGTTGCTTCGAACGGGCCTGGGGGCGTCAAATCCCAGGCAATAAAAACCCGCACTAGGCGGGTTTCTTATGTGTTTCAGATGATATTTGCACCACCTGAAACTAATGAGTGGTGCCCAGAGACGGAATCGAACCGCCGACACGGGGATTTTCAATCCCCTGCTCTACCGACTGAGCTATCTGGGCAACGGGGCGCATTAAACGGGTTTTTCAGGGGGTCGTCAAGCAAGTTTTCAAAAAATATTTAATTATTACCGTCGCTTACGTTCCGACCCCGGTTTTTGATCAGTTATTGAGCAGGTGGTACGTAGCCTTCGGCCTTGGCGTAATCCTCGCCGGAAAAGAACTTGTCCATTTCGCCTTGCAGGTATTTGCGGTCTTCGGCGTTCATCATGTTCAGGCGTTTTTCGTTGATCAGCAGGGTCTGGTGCTTCTGCCAATCGGCCCAGGCCTTGGCGGAGACGTTTTCGTAGATGTCCTGGCCCTTGGCGCCCGGATACGGAGGGCGTTCCAGGGCGGGCAATTGTTCTTTGTACTTGCGGCACATTACGGTGCGGGTCATGACGACTCTCCTGCGTTCAATACATCGGCCGCGCGTTTGAGCAGTTTTTTCACCGGGGCGGCGAGGCCCAGGCGCGGCGGGGTGGCGAGGTTATACCAGAGCCAGTCGGCCTCGGCCACGTGATGGGCGGATTCCTGCACTTGGACCAGCCAGGGTTCGATGGCCAGTTGGAAGTGGCTGAAGGTGTGGATCAGCCCCGGCAGTTCCTGTTGCGTGCCCAACTCAAGGGCATGCTGGTGGGCGAGGTGTTCCAGGTCTTGCAACTCGTCCAGTTCCGGCAGGCTCCACAGGCCGCCCCACAGGCCGGTGGACGGGCGACGGTAAAGCAGAATCGCGCCCTCGGCATTGGCCAGCATCGGCATCAACGTACGCTTCTGCGGAATGCTCTTGCGCGGTTTCGGGATCGGGTAGCGCGTCTCCAGGCCAAGCATGTGCGCCTCGCAGCTTTTTTCCAGCGGGCACAACAGGCAGCTGGGTTTGCTGCGGGTGCAGAGGGTGGCGCCCATGTCCATCATGGCCTGGGTGTAGGCGTTGACCCGGTCATGGGGCGTGAAGCGTTCGGCGGTGGCCCACAGTTGCTTGGCCACCTTGGGTTCGCCTGGGTAGCCCTCTTGCGCGGTAAACCGTGCCAGCACGCGCTTGACGTTGCCGTCGAGGATCGGTGCACGCAGGCCCATGCTCAGGCTGGCGATCGCGCCGGCGGTGGACAGGCCGATGCCGGGTAGCTCGGTGAGTTTTTCCACGTTACGCGGAAACTCGCCGCCGTACTCGGCGACCACGATTTTCGCGGTTTTTTGCAGGTTGCGTGCGCGGGTGTAGTAACCCAGGCCGGTCCACAGGTGCAGCACCTCGTCTTCCGGCGCGGCGGCCAGGGCTTCGACCGTCGGCAGGGACGTCATGAACCGGTCGAAGTAATTGAGCACGGTGCTCACTTGGGTCTGCTGCAACATGATCTCCGAGACCCACACCCGGTAGGGCGTGATGCCCTGTTGCCAGGGCAGGTCATGGCGACCGTGGCGGTCGTACCAATCCAGCACCGCCGTTGAAAACTGCTCGTCTCTCATCGTTTGAACAGGCCTTTGAGCGCGTCTTTGAGTTGCGGGTTGACCTTATCGAGTTTCTCTTCGAGCTTCTCGTTGAGACGGTTGCCGGCGGCCTTGATAGCGACCTGACCGAGGCCGTCCTTGTCCAGGCGACACGCCTTGGCGCCCAGCTCCAGCGGGCCACGGCAGCGCAGGGGTACTTCGATGCCCTGGAAGTTGGCACCCACCTCGCAGGCCGGGTCCGGCACTTCGCGCTGGTCGCCTTCGACAATGATGCCCACGCGGTAATCCATGCCCAGCACCCGCAGGTCAACATCGCCGTTGCCATTGACCGTCAGGCCCGGGATGCGCACTTTCAGGTCCGGATTGTTGGCCACGCCATTACGGAAGGTCAGGTTGCCTTTGAGTTCCTGGAAAGGCGTGTCCTTGCCGCGTTGTTCGCCGCTCAAGGTTTTGCGATTGAGCAAGGCGATGCCGGTGCACAGTTGCTGTTCAAGGTTGGCGTTGAGCAGCACACCGTTGTTGATCACAAAGCTGGCGGTACCGTTGAGGCTGTCGATCAGGGCTTTCTGGCTGTTGCCGCGACCGGTGAGGTTGCTGTCGAGCGTCACCTGGCCTTTGACCGGCGGCGTTTGCCCCTGGGCTTGCAGGATGCGTTCGACAGGCACTTGCTTGATGCGGCTTTGCAGCGCCAGTACCGGAATGTCCTGGCGTACATCCAGATTGCCGTTGGCCTGGAAGGAGCCGTTATAGAGCCCGCCACTCAAGGTTTCGAGCTTGAGCTGGCCATCGATGCCGGATGCTTTGAGCACTGCATTCTGGATCGGCAGCTTGCTCAGGGTCAGTTGGCCGAAGGCGAGGTCGGCATTGACGTCGAGGGTGCGCAGGCGCGTCAGCGGCAGCAGTTTGTCGGTGCTCCAGGCGCCTTTGGTCGGAGCCTCCGGCAGTGGTGTGGTGCCGCCGGCGGCCATCGCGCCGGCTTCGCTGTTCTGGACTTCGGCCTGGCGTGCGGCGCTGGCGCCTTTGGCGGATTCGGATTTGGCCGGCAGGTAATTGTCGGCGTTGAAGGTGTCGCCCTTGAGTTGGACACGCAGCGACTGCTTGGCGAAGTCGTCCACGGCGACGCGGCCGGTGAAGGTGCTGCCGTCGAGTTTCAGGTTCAGGTCTTCCAAGGCCAGGCTGGTGGGCGTGCCCTTGAGGCGGCTGACCAGTTCGACTTTGCTCAGGCTGCCTTCGGCCATCGGCGGCAGCGGGTTGCCCACGCTGTCGAGGAATTTTGCCAGGTCAAACTGAGCGATCGACAACGCGCCGCTGAGCTGTGGAGTCTTATCTAGGTCGTTGACTTTCAATTCGCCCAGCGCGCGCAGCTGGTTGGCCGACAGTTTCAAATTGGTCCATTCGGCGATGTTGGCCGCTTGATCCACCAGCAGTTGGCCTTGGGTGGAGAAGGTCACGGTCTTGCCTTGCAGCGGTTCGCCGGTGGCTTCGCCGCTGATACGCATGTCTTCGAACTGGTAGCGCTTGAGGGCGCGCTGGATGCGCAGGTTGCCCGTCAGTTCGGTCTTGAGGCGCATCACAGGCTGGTTGCTGCCGAAGAATGCGGTGAGCTTGACCGGGATGCTGGCGCCTTCATGAATGGCACCGGCGCTCAACTGGATGCTTTCGGCGCTGAATTGCTTGCCGGTCTGCTCGTCGTTGTATTCGACCCGGGCGTTGTTGATGGTCAGGCTGTCGATGTCCAGGCGGATGGGTTGGGCCGGTTTTTCCGGTTTGACCTCAGCAGGTGGCTGCGCTGGCGTGGGCGCACTGGCGGTAGCCTCGGCGGGGTCGGGGACGTTCTTGCCGATGTCTTCCCAGTTGCCGTGGCCCTGCTTGTCGCGGTTCAGGCGCAGGTTCAAGCCTTCGACGCGCACGTCGCTCATCTGTACTTCGCGGCGCAGCAGCGGCAGCACGCGCACCGACAGGCCAAGCATCTGCAGGTCGGCGAACGGTTGGGTCGGGTTGGTCAGGGTCGCCACGCTGGCTTCGTGCAGTTCCAGGCCAAGCCAGGGGAACAGGCTCCAGCCGATGTCGCCATTGAGCGTCAGCTCGATGTGGGCCTTGTCGCGGGCAATCTGGCGAATCTCTTCTTTGTAGTCGTTGGGATCGAAGAGGTGGGTCAGGGCAAAGCCGAGAGCCACAATGATCAGCAACAGCCCGAGAAGTACCAGACCCAGGATTTTGCCGAACGCTTTCATGGGCGAGTCCTTGTATGTCGATTTCAAAAATTAGCCGAAGAGTATAACGCCCGACGGCCTGCGTCAGTTCATCGATCGTTACATTGTATCCATGGCCGCAAGAACAGGTTTTTGACGTCAAACAAACCGAAATTCCTTAAAAAGGTGATGGCATTTTGGTTTTTCTCGCGCTTTTAGATGCTAATCTCTGCGCGTTCGTCTGCCTTCTGCGACGTATCGTCGCGCCAAAATGGAGTTTCACTCAATAAAACGGCCACGCTTTGCGTGCAAGGCCGATGGGGGAAGCGCGCCTGACGGACGCATACCAATAACTGGGGGAAACACTAATGAGCACTCGCACTGCGGCCGCTTCTACAGCCGCACAGCCCGCGTTCCTGTCCAAGGAGCGCATTATCGCCAAGCCCGGGTTCAACCGCTGGCTGGTTCCGCCGGCCGCCCTGGCCATTCACCTGTGCATCGGCATGGCCTACGGTTTCTCGGTGTTCTGGTTGCCGCTGTCCAAGGCGCTGGGTATCACCGCACCGGTTGCCTGCGCGCCGGACATGAGCTTCATCGCCCAAGTCTTCTCGTCCCAATGCGACTGGCCTATCTCGATGCTGGGCTGGATCTACACCCTGTTCTTTATCTTCCTGGGCTGCTCGGCAGCGATCTGGGGCGGCTGGCTTGAGCACGCCGGACCGCGCAAGGCTGGTGTGGTATCGGCGCTGTGCTGGTGCGGCGGCCTGCTGATCTCGGCGTTGGGGATTTATACCCACCAGATCTGGTTGATGTGGATCGGTTCCGGCGTCATCGGCGGTATCGGCCTGGGCCTGGGGTATATTTCGCCCGTCTCGACCTTGATCAAGTGGTTCCCGGACAAGCGCGGCATGGCCACCGGCATGGCGATCATGGGCTTCGGCGGTGGCGCGATGGTCGGTGCGCCGCTGGCTGCGGCACTGATGGGCCATTTCGCTTCGCCCACCAGCGTGGGCGTATGGCAGAGTTTCCTGGTGATGGCTGCGATCTATTTCGTGTTCATGATCGGTGGCGCGCTGTCCTACCGCGTTCCGCCGACCGGTTGGAAGCCTGAGGGCTGGACCGCGCCGGCGAAAAAAGCCAGCAACGCGATGATCACCCACCGTCACGTACACGTGAACGTGGCGTGGAAAACCCCGCAATTCCGTTTGGTGTGGCTGGTGCTGTGCCTGAACGTTTCGGCGGGTATCGGCATCCTCGGCATGGCATCGCCGCTGCTGCAGGAAGTGTTCGGCGGCAAGCTGCTGGGCGTGGATGCGCCCTTCGGTCAGCTAGATGCCGGGCAACTGGCTTCCATCGCGGCCATCGCTGCGGGCTTCACTGGTCTGTTGAGCCTGTTCAACATTGGTGGCCGGTTCTTCTGGGCGTCGTTTTCCGACTACCTGGGCCGTAAAAACACCTACTTCGTGTTCTTCGCTCTGGGTTTCGCCCTGTACGCGCTGATCCCGAACCTGGGGCATCTGGGCAACGTATCGCTGTTCGTGGCGGCGTTCTGCATCATCCTATCGATGTACGGCGGTGGTTTTGCCACCGTGCCGGCATACCTCGCCGACTTGTTCGGCACCCAAATGGTCGGCGCGATCCACGGTCGTCTGCTGACCGCCTGGGCGGCGGCCGGTGTGCTCGGCCCGGTGCTGGTGAACTACCTGCGTGAATATCAACTGAGCATCGGCGTCGAGCGCGCCGCGGCCTATGACATCACCTTGTACATTCTCGCCGGCCTGCTGGTACTGGGCTTTATCTGCAACCTGCTGGTGCGCCCTGTGGCCGACAAGTACTTCATGACCGACGCCGAACTGGCCGCCGAACAGGCGCTGGGCCATGACAAAGGTGCTGATGCCAGTACTGTGCTGGAGTGGAAAGCGTCTGCCGGTAGCAAGCCATTGGCTATCGCTGCGTGGCTGGTGGTAGGTATTCCGCTGGCGTGGGGTGTGTGGGTGACCCTGCAGAAGACCGCAGTACTGTTCCACTGACACCTTTATGAGGGAGCTCGGTTCCTGTGGGAGCCGGGCTCGCCCGCGATGGCATCGCTGCGGTCAGTTGAATGACCCCAGAGTAGTTGCATTGCGGGCAGCCAGATCCCACATTCTCATCAGAAGACATCCCTTCAGCGCCCCATTCTGGGGCGCCCGCTTGTCTGCACATGTCTAACACAGACACTCCATCAGTCTTATCCCCTTCGATGTTTCTGTTTAGCGCCCGCGCCCCTATAATGGCTGCCTTTTTCGCCCAATGATTTTGCGGAGCTGGTGATGGCCGAACGTATGGCGTCCGTCGAGCGCGACACTCTGGAAACCCAGATCAAAGCCTCGATCAACCTGGATGGCACCGGAAAGGCCCGATTTGATATCGGTGTACCTTTTCTTGAGCACATGCTGGACCAGATCGCCCGTCACGGGCTGATCGACCTGGATATCGTCTGCAAGGGCGACCTGCACATCGACGACCACCACACCGTGGAAGACGTCGGCATCACCCTCGGCCAGGCGTTTGCCAAGGCCATCGGCGATAAGAAAGGTATCCGTCGCTACGGCCATGCCTATGTGCCGCTGGACGAAGCGCTGTCGCGCGTGGTCATCGACTTCTCCGGCCGCCCGGGCCTGCAGATGCACGTGCCCTACACCCGCGCCACCGTAGGTGGCTTCGACGTCGACCTGTTCCAGGAATTCTTCCAGGGTTTCGTCAACCACGCCCTGGTCAGCCTGCACATCGACAACCTGCGCGGCACCAACACCCACCACCAGATCGAAACCGTGTTCAAGGCCTTCGGCCGCGCCCTGCGCATGGCCGTGGAGCTGGACGAGCGCATGGCTGGGCAAATGCCATCGACCAAGGGCGTTCTGTAATGCAGACGGTCGCGGTTATCGATTACGGCATGGGTAACCTGCACTCGGTGGCCAAGGCCCTCGAACATGTAGGGGCCGGCAAGGTGCTGATCACCAGCGATGCCAAAGTTATTCGCGAGGCCGACCGGGTGGTGTTCCCCGGCGTCGGTGCGATTCGCGATTGCATGGCCGAGATCCGCCGCCTGGGCTTTGACAGCCTGGTGCGCGAAGTCAGCCAGGACCGGCCGTTCCTCGGCATCTGTGTGGGCATGCAAGCCTTGCTCGAACGCAGCGAAGAGAACGACGGCGTCGACTGCATCGGTCTGTTTCCTGGCCAGGTGAAGTTCTTCGGCAAAGACCTGCACGAAGACGGTGCCCATCTCAAGGTCCCGCACATGGGCTGGAACCAAGTCAGCCAGACCGTGGACCATCCGCTGTGGCACGACATCCCCGACATGGCGCGCTTTTACTTCGTGCATAGCTACTACATTGCCGCCGGTAACCCGCGTCAGGTAGTGGGTGGCGGGCACTACGGCGTCGACTTCGCCGCGGCGCTGGCCGAAGGCTCGCGTTTTGCCGTGCAGTTCCACCCGGAGAAAAGCCATACCCATGGCCTGCAATTGCTGCAGAACTTCGCCGCCTGGGATGGACGCTGGTAAATGGCCAGGAAGCCGAAGCCGCCGATCTTGACCCTCACTCCCGAGCAGGAGAGTGAGGCTACCGTCAAGATCAAGCGCTTCATGGAGGATCGCTTCGAGCTCAAGTTGGGCTCGTTCGAGGTCGCCGAGATCCTTGAGTTGTTCACTAACGAAGTGGCACCGCACTATTACAACAGGGCGATTTTCGATACGCAGACGCTCCTTAAAGAAAGGTTCGAAAGCATCGAAAGCGACCTGTGGTCGCTTGAAAAGAGCAGCTGAAAGCTTCAAGCCCAGGCTGCAAGAATTGATACGCGTGCTTGCTTGCAGCTTATAGCTTGCAGCTTGCAGCTCTTTGACGAAGGAAAAGCATGCTAATTATCCCCGCTATCGATCTCAAGGACGGCGCCTGCGTACGTCTGCGTCAAGGCCGTATGGAAGACTCCACCGTGTTCTCCGATGACCCGGTCAGCATGGCTGCCAAATGGGTGGAAGGGGGCTGCCGTCGTCTGCATCTGGTGGACCTGAATGGCGCCTTCGAGGGCCAGCCGGTCAATGGTGAAGTGGTTACCGCGATCGCCAAGCGCTACCCGAACCTGCCGATCCAGATCGGCGGCGGCATCCGCTCCCTGGAAACCATCGAGCATTACGTCAAAGCTGGCGTGAGCTACGTGATCATCGGCACCAAGGCCGTGAAAGACCCGGCCTTCGTTGCCGAAGCCTGCCGCGCGTTTCCCGGCAAAGTGATCGTGGGCCTGGATGCGAAGGACGGTTTCGTCGCCACCGACGGCTGGGCGGAAATCAGCACCGTGCAGGTGATCGACCTGGCCAAGCAGTTTGAAGCCGACGGCGTGTCCGCCATCGTCTACACCGACATCGCCAAAGACGGCATGATGCAGGGCTGCAATGTGCCGTTCACCGCCGCATTGGCTGCGGCCACGCGCATCCCGGTGATCGCTTCGGGCGGCATTCACAACCTGGGCGATATCAAGTCGCTGCTGGACGCCAAGGCCCCCGGCATCATCGGCGCGATCACCGGCCGTGCGATCTATGAGGGCACGCTGGACGTGGCTGAAGCTCAGGCTTTTTGTGATAGCTACGCGGCCAGCTCCAAGTCGTAAGCTGCAAGCTGCAAGTAAAAGCAGATCTGCTTCTACTTGCAGCTTATAGCTCAAAGCTTGCAACTCTTATCGGAGATAAGCCCATGGCTTTAGCCAAGCGCATCATCCCTTGCCTGGACGTCGACAACGGTCGCGTGGTCAAGGGCGTCAAGTTCGAGAACATCCGTGACGCCGGCGACCCGGTGGAAATCGCCCGTCGCTACGATGAGCAAGGTGCCGACGAGATTACTTTTCTCGATATCACCGCCAGCGTCGACGGCCGCGATACTACCCTGCATACCGTCGAACGCATGGCCAGCCAGGTGTTTATCCCGCTCACCGTGGGCGGCGGCGTGCGCACCGTGCAAGACATCCGCAACCTGCTCAATGCCGGCGCGGACAAGGTGTCGATCAACACCGCGGCGGTGTTCAACCCGGAATTCGTCGGCGAAGCCGCGCAGCACTTCGGCTCGCAATGCATCGTGGTGGCCATCGACGCCAAGAAGGTCTCCGGCCCCGGCGAAACCCCGCGCTGGGAGATCTTCACCCACGGCGGCCGCAAGCCCACCGGGCTCGACGCGGTGGAGTGGGCGATGAAAATGGAAGGCCTGGGCGCCGGTGAAATCCTGTTGACCAGCATGGATCAGGACGGCATGAAAAACGGCTTCGACCTGGGCGTGACCCGTGCCATCAGTGACGCGCTGGGCATTCCGGTGATCGCCTCCGGCGGTGTCGGCAACCTGCAACACCTGGCCGATGGCGTCATCGAAGGCCACGCCAGCGCGGTGCTGGCGGCGAGTATTTTCCACTTCGGCGAATACACTGTCCCTGAGGCCAAAGCCTACATGGCGGCACGCGGTATCGTCGTCCGCTAAACGTTGCTGGACACCATGGCAGGCGCGCGGCACTCTCTGCGCTTGCCATGGATTTCGGTAACCTTCATGTTCAAACACCTGCTGCTCACCCTCGCCAGTACTTGCGCCCTGTTGGTCGGTCCGGCCTACGCCGAAGAGGCGCCTGGCACCTCTCTGGTGCTGCTCACGGAAAATTTCCCGCCTTACAACATGGCGAAAAACGGCAAGAACTTCGCCAAGGACGAGAACATCGAAGGTATCGCCGTGGACATCGTGCGCGAGACCTTCAAGCGCGCGGGCATTTCCTACAACCTCACCCTGCGTTTTCCTTGGGAGCGGATCTATAAACTCGCCCTGGAAAATCCTGGTTACGGTGTGTTCGTGATGGCGCGTCTGCCGGACCGCGAAGCGCTGTTCAAATGGGTCGGCCCCATCGGCCCGGATGATTGGGTGCTACTGGCAAAGGCAGACAGCAAGATTCAGCTCGATGAACTGGGGCAGGCTCGGCGCTACAAGATCGGTGCCTACAAAGGCGATGCCATTGCCGAGACCCTGGAGAAGCAAGGTCTCAACCCCGTAGTGGTGCTACGGGATCAAGACAATGCGCAAAAACTGCTGGAGGGCCAGATCGACCTGTGGGCCACCGGTGATCCGGCCGGGCGCTACCTGGCGCGTCAGGTGGGGGTGACAGGGCTCAAGACAGTGCTGCGTTTCAACAGTGCTCAGCTGTACCTGGCCTTGAATAAAAACGTGCCCGATGACGTCGTCGCCAAGCTGCAAGCTGCACTGGATCAGTTGCGCAAAGACGGCGTGGTCAGCGAGATCATGGGGCGTTACCTCTAGCTACACCTGCCTGCGGTGTTGGCCTTTGTTGTTCCACTTGGAGATTGCCTTACCCGTTTTGTGGTTGGGTGATTAGCGCGGCTTGAGCAGGTCCACGCGCAGGGTCGACGGCTGATCCGCCTGGTCAAACGCATAGGTGCAGATCTTGTACGGCGTGCTCCAGGCATTGATGAGCTGAGCGTACTTTTCCTGAGAACCATCGGAAGCGTCATTGGGGGCGTAGAACAGATCGATGATGTCATCGTCTTCAGCCGGAACGGGTTCAGGGATGTTGTGGTAATCAACAGGCCGCAGACAATCGGTGGTGGCGGCCGGACCATATTTGTAGGTGTAGCGACTCATAAAGGGAGGGGCCAGGTTCCAGATAACCGTGTAGGCCGCCGAACCTTGTTTATCCAAGCTAATTGTCAGGTTGGGTGTGCGTGCCGGTCCAGGTTCGGCTAGTTCTACCGCCAGGGTCAGGGCGTTTCTCATCATGCCATGGGTGGTCCGCTGATCGGCGGAACTCACACCGACGATACACAACATGTGCATGCCGGTTTGCGGTCCGATGGGATCCTTCACAAAGGCGTCTACCGCGCTGATGGGCGCGCTGTAGGACACCGGATTTTCGCAATCAATCGCGCGGCGAGTGGTTTTGTATCGATAGAACGGTGTGTTGACGGTGAACGCCAGGTTCCACCGCGGCACGATGTTCTGCTGTCGGCTGCCGGTTCTTTTCAGGAAGTATTGCTGGATAGGCTCAGGGTTCCTGAACGTAATGGACGTGGTCGGGTATAGCTCGCAGTGTTCGTCGTCGGCCTTGAGCATGCCATCGACGAAACACGCACTCAGAAAGGTCACCGGGCTGCCGTAGTTGGTATCCGGGTGCCAGAGGGGCATGCCATTCTGGATTTCACAGGGGGCGTCGCGTTGGCATTTGCGCTCCTCGGGCTGGCCGGCGGTGCTGGTGCTGAGGACGCCGAACAGGGTATTGGTGGCGCGGTCGAGCAAGGGCCCGCCGAAACCGCCGAGGCCGATGTTCTTGCATTGGTTCTTCATGGTGACGCGCCATACGAACGGTTGCTCCACCAATTCCTGTGAGACCTGTTGACTGCAAGCGGATAGATGCAAGGTGTCCCATTCCGGCGCAGCCAAGGCGAGAATGTCATCCCCCGTAGCCGGGACTTGGCTGGCCAGCTTCAGCGGGGTGATGCCGGCTTTAATTAAATCGGCCAGTGACGCCTGCAACTCAATGATCGCCAAGTCCACACCTTGGCTGCTGCCCCATTTCAAGGTTTTGAGGGGGAAGGTCTTGATGGTTTCGAGGGTGTCGTCAAAGTAATTGAAGCTGATACTGCCCTTGATCGGCAGATCCCGCTGCACGGCGCCGTTGAGGCGATGCAGGCAGTGGCTGCTGGTCAGCACATAGGCCGGCCCGGATATGCCTTCGGCGCTGCGAGTGTCCAGTAGGCTGGCGGTGCAGAGGGTTTGGTTTTCGTTTCTGATGCGACCCACGCCGCTCCAATGATCGTGCTGATGCTGTGCATTGCTCAGCAAGCGGGCTGAGTGGTGGTTGACCAAGCCTTCGCCGAAATCCTTGGGTGCGGCATACAGCAAGCCGCTGAGGCTACCGAGCAGCAGCCCCGAAATAACCACGCTGATGGTGTTCATGAAATGCCCTTGAAGAGTGAACGGAGGGTTCACTATTCAGGACCGGGAAGCGCGACGAGCTGTAGTTATCTAGGGGCCGGCCGGTAAGTGCCGTCTCGACCGTGGCCTGCCATCGCACGGTTGCTACGCACGCTGATCATCGACTTGATATCGATCCACTCGACGCCCTGAGCCTTGAGCTTGGGCAGCTCACGTTCCAGCACCGCCAGGGTCTGTGGATAAGGGTGGCCGATCATCACCGCTGAGCCCTGTTTGTGGGCGAGCTTGATCGCGGTTTGCAACTGCGTGGTGATGGCCGCTTCGGTGCGTTCGTCGTCGAGAAACACATCCCGCGAGACACTGGCCAGGCCGATTTTCTGTGCTTCGGCGGCGGCCACGGTTTGTGCGCTGGTGCGACTGTCGACGAAGAACTTGTGGCGCCGTTGCAATTCACCCATCAACCAGGCCATGGCCTGCGGTTGGGCGGTCATGCGGCTGCCCATGTGGTTATTGATGCCAGCGGTAAACGGCACAGCGTCGAACGCAGCCTCCAAGCGTTTGCCGAGTTCTTCGATCGGTAGCTCCGGGTGCCAGGCGAACGGGCCCGTGGCCGGGTCCATGGGCATGTGCAGGATCACGATCTTGCCGGCCTTGTGCGCTTCGCGGGCAAATTCGGCGGCGTGGGGCGTGTCGGGCATGATCGCGGTGGTTACCGGGCCGGGTAGGGCCAGCACGCGACGATCCCTGGGCAGGTTTTGCCCGAGGTCGTCGATGATGAGGGTCAGGTAGGCTTTGTGTGTCTCGCTGGCAGGCGTCGCATGGGCGACGCCTGCCAGGCTGCACAGCACGGCGATGATCAGGGCAAAACGCATATCAACGGCTGCGCGTGATGCTCAAGCCCTTGAGCAGGCTCAGCGCCTGGGCCAGTTGGTAATCATCGTCCTGGGGCATCGGCTTGGCTTTGGCGCCGCTGCCGGTCGGCTGATCGGCGCCGCCGTTGCCATTGCCCAGGTGACCTTGCAGGTCGGCCTCTTTGTAGTACTCGCTGTCGATCTCGTTGGTGATCTTGGCTTTGCGCACTTCGATGTCCGGCACGATGCCCTGGGCCTGGATCGAACGGCCGTTCGGCGTGTAGTACAGCGCGGTGGTGATCTTCAGGGCGCGCTCATTGTTCAGCGGCAGCACGGTCTGTACCGAGCCTTTGCCGAAGCTGGTGGTGCCCATCAGCACGCCGCGCTTCTGGTCTTGCAGAGCGCCGGCGACGATCTCCGAGGCCGAGGCACTGCCGCCGTTGATCAGTACGGCCAATGGCACGTTCTCGCTGAGGTCGTTACCGGTGGCCGAGAAGCGCAGCTCGGAGTTGGCGATACGGCCCTTGGTGTACACGATCAACCCTTTGGTGATGAAGTGGTCCACCACTTCCACCGCCGACTGCAAGACGCCGCCTGGGTTATTGCGCAGGTCGAGCACAATGCCGTTGAGTTTCTTGCCATTGTCCTTGCGCAGCTTGGCCAGGGCCTTGGCTACTTCGTCGCCGGTCTTGACCTGGAACTGGGTGATGCGGATGTAGCCGTAGCCCGACTCCAGCAACTGGCTCTTCACGCTCTTGACCGTGATGGTCGCGCGGGTCAGCGTCACGTCGAACGGGTTACCGCCGTCGCGCACCAGGGTCAGGGTGATTTTCTGGCCGATCTTGCCGCGCATCTTGTCGACGGCTTCGGTCATGCTCTGGCCGCGGGTCGGCTGACCGTTGATCTTGACGATAAAGTCGCCAGCCTGGATGCCGGCCTTGGAAGCAGGGGTGTCGTCGATCGGCGAGACCACTTTGATATTGCCGTCTTCGGAGCCGACCTCGATGCCCAGGCCACCGAATTCACCGCTGGTGCTCTCCTGCAGCTCGGCGAAATCTTCCGGGCCCAGGTAGGCGGAATGTGGGTCGAGGTTGCTGAGCATGCCCTTGATGGCATTTTCCAGCAGGGTCTTGTCGTCCACGGGTTCGACATAGGCTGCCTTGATCCGGTCCATGACCTCGGCGAACGTGCGCAGCTCATCCAGCGGCAACGGCGCCTTGGTGGTCGCGGCGGTGGCGGCGGGTGCAGCCGGAGCGGCCTGGTCGGCCAAAGCCAGAGGCGCGCCGATCACCAGAGCGATCGTCAGGGCCAGCGAAGTGAGGCGGGACAAATGCAGCATGTCGAACGAACTCCTAATGTAGATGCGACCCTTATCCTTGGGTTCTGCACCATTGTGCGGGATCGCTCGGGCGACCCTGCTGACGAATAGCGAAGTACAGCGCCGGGGTGTCCTGGCCGCCACTGTTACCGACAGTGGAGATGGACTCACCGGCTTTTACAACATCACCTGCCGACTTGAGTAATGTCTGATTGTGGCCGTAAAGGCTCAAATAGCCATTGCCGTGGTCGAGAATCACCAACAAACCGGCGCCGCGCAACCAATCGGCAAACACCACGCGCCCGCCGTGTACGGCGTGGACCGGGCTGCCGGCGGCGGCGCTGATCATCACCCCGTCCCATTTGGCGCGGGTGTCATCGCCACGGGTTTCCCCAAAGCGTGCCAATAGTCGACCATCAACTGGCCATGGAAGTTTGCCGCGCGCCGAAGCAAAGGGGCCGCCGAAGGACTCGCCGGCGCTGGAAACCAGTGGCCCCGGCGCTGTATGTGCCGGTTTGCGCGGTGCCGGAGCGTCGGTGGTGGCCGCCAGTTCAGCTTCGCGCTGACGCTTTTTTTCCGCTTCCTGCTGGGCGATCAGCGCTTTTTGCCGCGCTTCTTCGGCCTCGCGCGCCTGGCGGGCCAGGGTCTCTTCGATGGTCTTTAGTACTTTGGCCAGGTCGGCCTGGTCCTGCTCGCGGGCCTGCAACTTGGCATCGCGGGCTTTTACGTCGTCGTTGAGCTTGGCCAGCGCCAGTTGGCGTTCCTTGCGAACCTTGTCCAGTTCGTCGCGCTGGGCATTGAGGCTGCTTTTCTGGTCCTCCAGCTGAGACTGCTGGTTGGCGATTTCCTGCTCCACGTTCACCAACTGGCGCAGGGTCTCGTTGAAGCTCTTCAATTGCTCCAGACGGGCCTTGCTCAGGTAATCGTAATAGGTAAGGGTGCGCGCGAATTTTTCCGGGTTTTGCTGGTTGAGCAGCAGCTTGAGGTACTCCTGGCGGCCGCTCTGGTAAGCGGCGCGGGCCTGGATCGCGATCAGGCGTTGCTGTTCAACGCGTGCGCTCTGGAGTTTTTTTTTCTCAGCGTCGAGTCGCTCCAGTTCCGACTCGCTCTTCTTTAGTTCTTTTTGCAACTCCTGGACTTGCTTCTCCAGCTTGCCCATTTCGGTTTCTGTACCGCGCAGGTCCTTTTGCACTCCGGATTTTTCTTCCTGGAGTTTGCCAAGCAGCTTCTTCAGCTCGGCAATGTCCTGACGCGTAGCGTCCAACTGTTGTTGGGTTTGTGCGCGCTCGTCGGCAAACGCCGGTTGGAGCAGGCAGACAAGAGCAAGGGTAATCAAGGCGCGGAGCATAGAGGCGGGCGACACCAGGGGAAAGGGACGGCCTAGTATGCCCGCCAAGCGCTGCAAAAAAAACGCCCAATTCGGGCAAGCGGACAAGATAGGCGCCGAGTGGCGGTGGTATGGCAAAAAGATATCTTCCAAACATTAAAAGCCAGTGTGGGAGGGGCAAGCCCTCTCACACTGTTGTTTGGATCAGACCAGGATTGAGGTGCCAGTCATCTCTTTGGGCTTCTCCAGCCCCATCAGCATCAGCATGGTCGGTGCCACATCCGCCAGCACGCCGCCTTTACGCACTTTGAAATCGCGCTTGCCGACGTAGATGAACGGCACGGGCTCGGTGGTGTGGGCGGTGTGAGCCTGGCCGGTGGATTCGTCGGACATCTGCTCGCAGTTGCCGTGGTCCGCCGTGATCAGCGCTTCGCCGCCGACTTTTTCCAGGGCGTCGACGATGCGGCCGACGCAGGTATCCAGGCATTCCACCGCCTTGGTTGCGGCTTCCAGGTTGCCGCTATGGCCGACCATGTCCCCGTTGGCGTAGTTGACCACGATCACGTCGTAACGCTGGTGGTCGATGGCGTCGACGATTTTGTCGGTGACTTCCGGTGCGCTCATTTCCGGCTGCAGGTCGTAGGTGGCGACTTTCGGCGATGGAATCAGGATGCGCTCTTCGCCTGGGAACGGTTCTTCACGACCGCCGGAGAAGAAGAAGGTCACGTGAGCGTATTTCTCGGTTTCAGCGATACGCAGTTGGGTCTTGCCGTTTTTCGCCAGGTAGTCGCCCAGCACGTTGTCCAGGCTGCCCGGCGCGAAAGCTGCGGGGGCGGGAATGCTGGCGGCGTATTGGGTCAGGCCGACGTATTGCACTTTCGGCTGGCGGGCCCGTTCGAATTCCTTGAAGTCGTCTTCAACGAATACGCGGCTCAGCTCGCGGGCACGGTCGGCACGGAAGTTCATGAACACCACGGCATCGCCGTCTTCGACTTTGACCGGATCGCCGATGGTGGTGGCCTTGACGAACTCATCGCTCTCGCCGCGGGCGTAGGCGGCTTCGAGACCTTCCTGGGCAGTGGCGGCGTTGAACTCGGCCTGGCCGTCGACGATCAGGTTGTAGGCTTGGGAGACGCGGTCCCAGCGATTGTCGCGGTCCATGGCGAAATAACGGCCGATCAGGCTGGCGATGCGGCCCTTGCCCAGAGCGGTGAAGGTGGCATCCAGCAGTTCGATGGACGATTGCGCGCTTTTAGGCGGTGTGTCGCGACCGTCGAGGAAGGCGTGCAGGTAAATCTTTTCGGCGCCGCGCTTGAAGGCCAGTTCGGCCATGGCCACCAAATGGTCCTGATGGCTGTGCACGCCGCCGTCGGACAGCAGGCCCATGAAGTGCACGGCCTTGCCGGCCGCGACTGCTTCATCCACCGCCGCGCAGATGGTCGGGTTCTCGAAGAACTCGCCATCGCGGATCGCTTTGGTCACGCGAGTGAAGTCCTGATAGACCACTCGTCCGGCGCCGAGATTCATGTGGCCGACTTCCGAGTTGCCCATCTGGCCGTCCGGCAGGCCCACGTCCATGCCCGAACCGGAGATCAGGCCGTTGGGTACGGTGGCCGTGAGGCGGTCGAGGACGGGCTTGTTAGCCGCGTATACGGCGTTGTCGTGGTGGCTTTCACTGTGTCCGAAGCCATCGAGAATTATCAGGACCAAAGGTTTAGGCGTGGTAGTCATAGATCCTCTCGCGGCGTTAATAAAGGAAGGCAATTGAAAAGGGAGTGGCAGTTTAAAGCGAAGTTCCGAGCACGTCACCGCTTTACGGGGGTTGGCCCCCCCTGGCGGCTGTGTATACTTACCGCCATTTTAACGCCCTGGAACCTCCTTGATGGTTGATCACCTGATTGCATTTGCCACTGCCCATTATCTGCTCGTGGGTGCCTTTGTCATTCTGCTGGCGCTGCTGATCGCTCATGAAATGAGCCGTGGTGGCCGCAGCCTGAGCACGTCGGAACTGACCGCACTGGTCAACAAGGATGAGGCCGTTGTGGTGGATATCCGCCCGGCCAAGGATTTCGCCACCGGCCATATCGTCGGCGCATTGAACATCCCCCAGGACAAGCTGATCGCCCGCCTGGCCGAGCTGGAAAAGCACAAGGCCAAGACCATCATCCTGGTCGACGCCCAGGGCCAGCACGCCGGTACCCATGCCCGCGAGATGCTCAAGAGCGGCTTCACCGCCGCCAAGCTCTCCGGTGGCATCAGCAGCTGGCGCGCCGATAACCTGCCGCTGGTGAAGTGATATGAGCCAGGTCGTCGTATATTCCAGCGATTGGTGCCCGTACTGCATGCGGGCCAAGGCCCTGCTTGAGAAGAAGGGCGTTGCGTTCGAAGAGATCAAGGTCGACGGCAAGCCCCAGGTGCGTGCCGAAATGGCCCAGAAAGCGGGGCGTACGTCCGTGCCGCAGATCTGGATCGGCACCCGGCACGTCGGTGGTTGCGATGACCTGTTTGCTTTGGAGCGCGCCGGTAAACTCGATGCGCTGCTGTCCGCCTGACTCCCAAACCCTTAAAGACCCCAAGATAGAGAAGGATCTGCGATGACTGATCAACAGAACACTGAAGCAGCAGAAGCCCAAGGCCCGCAATTCTCGCTGCAACGGATCTATGTGCGTGACCTGTCCTTCGAAGCGCCGAAAAGCCCGGCCATCTTCCGTCAGGAGTGGACCCCAAGCGTTGCCCTGGACCTGAACACCCGTCAGAAAGCCCTGGAAGGCGATTTCCACGAAGTGGTGCTGACCCTGTCGGTCACCGTCAAGAACGGCGAAGAAGTGGCCTTTATCGCTGAAGTGCAACAGGCCGGTATCTTCCTGATACAGGGCCTGGACGAAGCTTCCATGAGCCACACGTTGGGTGCGTTCTGCCCGAACATCCTGTTCCCGTACGCTCGCGAGACCCTGGACAGCCTGGTGACCCGTGGTTCGTTCCCCGCATTGATGCTGGCGCCGGTGAACTTCGATGCCCTGTACGCGCAAGAGCTGCAGCGTATGCAGCAGGAAGGCGCGCCGACGGTTCAGTAATCTGCAACCGACGCAGCACCCAATGTGGGAGGGGGCTTGCCCCCGATTGCGGTGGATCAGTCACACATAAGTTGACTGACACTTCGCCATCGGGGGGCAAGCCCCCTCTCACATTTGTTTTGTGTATTACTTGAAACCGAGTTGGCGCCAGCCTTCATAGACCGCCACGGCGACGGTATTGGACAGGTTCAGGCTGCGGCAGCCCTCGCGCATCGGCAGGCGCAGGCGATGGCCGTCGGGCAGGGCGTCGAGCACATCGGCGGGCAAGCCACGGCTTTCCGGGCCGAACAGAAACGCGTCGCCTTCGGCAAAACGGGCATCATGAAATGGTCGCGAGCCTTTGGTGGTAAACGCGAACAGCCGTGGATGGCCGAGGCTTTCCAGGCAACTGGCCAAATCGGCATGGCGCTTGAGGGTGGCGTACTCGTGGTAGTCCAGTCCCGCGCGGCGCAGACGCTTGTCGTCCATGTCAAAGCCCAGGGGCTCGATCAAATGCAGGTGGCAGCCACTGTTGGCGCACAGCCTGATAACGTTGCCGGTATTCGGCGGAATTTCTGGTTGAAAAAGGATGACGTGAAACATGCACGGCTCCGAAGGCAAAGATGCGCTGCATTCTACCCCCGAAGAGGATCCAAGGCCGAAGCTATTGCCGAGGGTTATGGGGTCATTGGCGATTGTCGGCTTGATGGTGGGCCTGATGATCGGCCGCCTGACCATTCCCGACCCGGTTGAGTTGCAGCAGGTCGAAACGGCGCCGGACGGTGTGGTGGTGTGGTTCAACAGTGAACCCCAACTGCACGGCGAACACATCGACGGCACCGTGGCGCTGTTGTTCGACGCCCAGGGCAAGGCTGCCACTGGGCAGCTCAAGGTCAACGATAAGGACGTGAATTGGCGCATTCGCAAGACCGATGGTGGCTTGCTGCTGAACCTGGTGGCGGCGCGGCCGTTGCGCGGAGAGTGGAAAGGCGCTGAGGTCGACGGCCGCTGGCGGCTGGAGATCCATCTCCAAGGGCAATAAAAGAGGGAGTTCCCGGCCTGCCTGTACCAGGGCTCCCAAAACGGGGTGAAGCCGTGAAAGCTTCGGTGTTAAAGAGGGGATTCTCGGCCTGCCTGTACCAAGGTCCCCGAAACTGGGTAGTGCCAGGGTTATTGCAGGGCGCGTGCCAGAGTTTGCAATTTTCGCCAAAAAATCATGCCGAAAAGCGCAAAGCCCCGGAATTCGGGGCTTTGGCGGTTTAAACTCAGCAGCGTTGCTTAGCGGTGGTGGTGTTCAGGCGCTCGTATCGGTGCCCGATGCCGGTTCATGGTGCATTGAATCGGTGCACGACCGTGAAGCTCTGTGACGGTCAAAATGTGAGAGGGGGCTTGCCCCCGATGGCGGTGTATCAGGCACAGAGGTTGTGACTGATCTACTGCTATCGGGGGCAAGCCCCCTGCACATTAGACCTCGGTAGATTGGAGATCAGGCGTCGTCGCCCTCGTCATCGTCACCGCCATCCACCTTCATGCCCAGTTCCTTGATCTTGCGCGTCAAGGTATTGCGCCCCCAACCCAGCAATACAGCGGCATCGCGGCGGCGACCGGCGGTGTGCTTGAGGGCGGTTTCGATCATGATCCGCTCGAAGGCCGGTACGGCGCTGTCCAGCAGGTTCGACTGGCCGCGTGCCAGGGCCTGGTCGGCCCACTGGCGCAAGGCCTGTTCCCAGTTGGTCACCGGCGCGGAGTCCTGCGGCAGGCTCAGCAGCTCCGGGGGCAAGTCGCTGATGTGCACTTCGCGCCCGGACGCCATCACCGTGATCCAACGGCAGGTGTTCTCCAATTGGCGCACGTTGCCGGGCCACGGCAGGTTCTTCAGGTATTCCTCGGTTTCGCTCTTGAGCAGCTTCGGCTCGACGGCCAGCTCCTGGGCGGCACGGCTGAGGAAGTGGCGGGCGAGGGTCGGGATGTCTTCGCGACGATCCGACATGCGTGGGATATGGATGCGGATCACATTGAGGCGGTGGAACAAGTCCTCACGGAATTTGCCCGCGTGCACAAGGGTTTCCAGGTTCTGGTGGGTGGCGGCGATGATTCGCACATCGACCTTCACCGGGGTATGCCCGCCGACGCGGTAAAACTCGCCATCGGCCAGCACGCGCAGTAAGCGGGTCTGGGTGTCGGCGGGCATGTCGCCGATCTCGTCGAGGAACAGGGTGCCGCCGTCGGCCTGTTCGAAGCGACCGCGACGCAGGTTGGCCGCGCCGGTGAAGGCGCCTTTTTCGTGGCCGAACAGTTCCGACTCCATCAAATCCTTGGGGATTGCCGCCATGTTCAAGGCGATAAACGGCGAGGCCGCCCGTGGGCTGTGACGATGCAGGGCGTGAGCCACCAGCTCTTTACCGGTACCCGATTCGCCGTTGATCAACACGGTGATGTTGGAATGACTCAAGCGCCCGATAGCGCGAAACACTTCTTGCATCGCCGGCGCTTCGCCGATGATTTCCGGGGTGCGCGTCAGTGTCGGCGGCGCTTCCTGGTTCTGCTGTTCCTGGGCGTGCTGGTTGGCGCGCTTGACCAGCGCCACGGCCTCGTCCACATCGAAAGGCTTGGGCAGGTATTCAAACGCGCCGCCCTGATAAGACGCCACGGCGCTGTCCAGGTCGGAGTGGGCGGTCATGATGATCACCGGCAGGCGCGGGTGCTGCTCGCGAATCCGCGCCAACAGGTCGAGGCCGCTGGCGCCGGGCATGCGGATGTCGGAGATGATCACATCGGGTTGCTGGCGCGCCAGGCGGCTCATCACGCCGTCGGCGCTGTCAAAGCTCTGGGTGGTCATGCCTTCCTGTTGCAAGGCTTTCTCCAGGACCCAGCGGATAGAACGGTCGTCATCGACGATCCACACAGTTTCACTACGGCTCATGTCGATGGGGCTCCTTGTTCCAGTGGCAGAAAGATCGAGAACGTGGTGTGGCCGGGATGGCTCTCACATTCGATCAGGCCCTGGTGCTGGCTGATGATGTTCTGGGTGATGGACAGGCCCAGCCCGGTACCGTCCGGGCGGCCGCTGACCATGGGAAAGAAAATGGTTTCCTGCAGTTCCGCAGGAATGCCCGGGCCGTTGTCGATGATTTCGACTTTAGTCACCAGGCGATGGCGCACGTGGCCAATAGTGAACTGACGCAGGGCGCGGGTACGCAGGCAGATGCGGCCCAGGCGCAGTTCGTTCTGACTGCTGATGGCCTGCATGGCGTTGCGCACAATATTGAGCACTGCCTGGATCATCTGCTCGCGGTCGATCAACACGTCGGGGATGCTTGGGTCGTAGTCGCGCACCAAGGTGATGCAGCCCTGGCTTTCGGCTTCGACCAGTTGGCAGACGCGCTCCAGCACTTCGTGCACGTTGGTCAGCGCCAGCGACGGCAACTTGTTGGAGCCGAGCATGCGATCCACCAGATTACGCAGGCGGTCGGCTTCTTCGATGATGACGTTGGTGTAGTCCTTGAGGTTCTCGTCCGGCAGCTCGCGGGCCAGTAACTGCGCCGCGCCACGGATTCCGCCGAGTGGGTTCTTGATCTCGTGGGCCAGGCCGCGCACCAGCATCTTGCTGGTCTCCTGCTTGGACAGCTGCGCTTCCTCTTTGGTAATGCGCAGCAGGCGATCGCGGGGGTGTACTTCAAGCAGCAGCAGGGTGGCGCCGTTGCTCAGGATCGGGGTTACGGCGTAGTCGACGGTGAGGGTCTGGCCGGTAAGGGCGGTGAGCATCGCTTCGCGCTTGGTGAAGGGATGCGCCTGTTCAACTGCCTGGCGCAACGAACTCAAGGCCTCGGCCGACTCGGTGAACAATTCGCTGATGAACTGCCCATGGCTGCGCTGGCCGCTGATGGCCAGGAGCATTTCCGCCGCCGGGTTCATGTACTCAAGACGTAGATCGTCATTGAGCAGGATGGTCGCGGTGGTCAGGTTGTCGAGTAGCAAACGGTGCAGTGCATCGCTGATGGTCATCAGGACCTCTTTTGGAGCAAGGCGCGGGCTTGAGGCACACGCTGATACCAAGAGAATGCAAAAACCAAACCAAGGCTCCGAAAAGAAGCGCGCAGGCCCTGAAATAAGGGTTTTTGGCGCGAAACTGTGGCGTTCTGCCAGCTTTATCGTGAAGTTTCGAACCAAAATGGGTTGGCGGGTTGGGTAGGGTGCAACTTGCCGCACCAATATAGTGCGAAATGGTTGTGTTTGTTCAGCAAGTGCGAAGGCAGGATCGTTTGGGGCAAACGATCCTGCGTTGCGTAAGGCGGTCAGTGGGTTTGCGAAAGCGGTATACCGGGGCTACCGGCATAGAACACCAGCAGTTCGACCGGCGTGTCGCCCGTACTGCCGCGATGCTCGATGCCCACCATTTCGGCCAGCGTATCGCCTTGGCGCAATGTGCGGGTGGCACCGCTCTCACGGGCTTCGACCAGCAGTTCGCCGGAAAGGATATACGCCGTATTGGGAATGGGATGGGAGTGCCACGGCAATTGGGTATTGGCAGGGATGTTGAGACGTATCAGGGTCAACTGTGGAGCGCCCGAAGGGTAAGCCGTGTAAGGCGTGCCGTCCCATGACTCGCTGCTTTGCAGCAGTAACTCGGTTTTGATGGGGGCCGTATTCGGTTGTGGGGTGGTGCAGCCGAGCGCGGACAAGCACGCGGCTGCAGCGATCAAGCCGTGGAGGGAGTTCATGGGGCCATCCTGTGTGGTCAATGACCCGTCAGGCTAGGGTGAGCCCCCAATCGGAAGATGCCGGAAAGTGCCTAGCATGAGGTAGTCCACGTATTTATTTGCTGGCGTGTGCCTGGAGGCATAGCTCGCCAGTGGCGCGGGCTCTTGCTATCTGCATCAAGGGCTCGTGCAGCGGCTCGTGAATCGCCCTGGCCACCCATTGAGGGCATTGCGGGTTGTTGCGCTGTGGGGCGAAGTCGGCTAATTGCTGCAAGAGGCGTTTTTGCAACTGATCCAACTGCGGGCGGATTTTACCCACCAAGTCCGGGCGTGGCAGATCCGGGGCCTTGCCCATGAACTGCCAGTCGGACAAGCGCGTGTATTGCACGAGTTTGTTGGCCTCGATCTGCGCGGCGAAAAACTGCTCGGCAACAGCGGGGTCGAGTTTGTAGTTGGGCGCCTGGGCGGCGACGCTGGCGAGCACTTCCTGTTCGCGCTGTTTATCTTCTACCGGCTTTTTGCTGTCCCATTTACTCAGCGCGACCTGGTCGGCGATGGCTAGGCGTTCGGTGATGCTGTTGAGTAAAGGTTCCAGGCTGGGCGGCGCAGCGCTGGCGCTGGCGCTGGCCAATAACAAAGCGAACACAAGTCGACGTTTCAAGGCTGTTCTCCTTGTGGGAGGGGCTACACCCGATGGCAGAGTGTCAGCCAGCACCTGTATCAGCTGATCCACCGCTATCGGGAGCAAGCTCCCTCCCACCTTTTTGATTGGGTTTGCTGATACGGAGCTATGTAATGTCCGGGCAAAAAAAAAGACCTCCCGAAGGAGGCCTTTTTCATCGCGCTACGTCAAGCAGCGCAACCGGATCAGCAGCTGTAGTACAGCTCGTATTCCAGTGGGTGTACGAAGGTGCGTACTTTGATTTCTTCTTCGCTTTTCAGGGCGATGTAGGCATCGATAAAGTCGTCGCTGAACACGCCGCCTTTGGTCAGGAACGCACGGCCCTTGTCCAGCTCTTCCAGGGCTTCTTTCAGGCTGCCGCACACTTGTGGGATCTCTTTGGCCTCTTCAGGCGGCAGGTCGTACAAGTTTTTGTCGGCGGCGTCGCCAGGGTGGATCTTGTTCTGGATGCCGTCCAGGCCAGCCATCAGCAGGGCGGCAAAGCCCAGGTATGGGTTGGCTGCCGGATCCGGGAAGCGAGCTTCGATACGGCGAGCGCGAGGGCTGGACACGTAAGGAATACGGATCGAAGCCGAACGGTTGCGAGCCGAGTAGGCCAGCATTACCGGTGCTTCGAAACCTGGGACCAGACGCTTGTAGGAGTTGGTCGAAGGGTTGGTGAAGCCGTTCAGGGCCTTACCGTGCTTGATGATGCCGCCGATGAAGTACAGGGCGGTGTCGGACAGGCCGGCATAACCTTCGCCAGCGAAGGTGTTCTTGCCTTCTTTGGCGATGGACAGGTGAACGTGCATACCCGAACCGTTATCGCCGTACAGAGGCTTAGGCATGAAGGTTGCGGTACGGCCGTAAGCTACGGCAGTGTTGTGCACGCAGTATTTCAGGGTCTGAACTTCGTCAGCCTTGGCTACCAGGGTGTTGAACTTCACACCGATTTCGTTCTGGCCGGCAGTGGCCACTTCGTGGTGGTGCACTTCGATGACCAGGCCCATGTCTTCCATGGCGTTGCACATGGAGGTACGGATTTCGTGGTCGTGGTCGAATGGCGGAACTGGGAAGTAGCCACCTTTGATACCTGGACGGTGGCCATGGTTGCCGCCTTCCACGTCCTGGTCGGACATCCACGAACCTTGTTCGGAGTAGATTTTGAACATGGAGCCGGAGATGTCGGATTTGAACTTCACTTCGTCGAAGATGAAGAACTCTGGCTCCGGGCCTACGAATACGGTGTCACCGATACCGGTGGACTTGAGGTATTCCTCGGCACGCTTGGCGATCGCACGTGGGTCGCGGTCGTAGCCTTGCATGGTCGAAGGCTCGATTACGTCGCACACCAGGATCAGGGTCGGTTCTTCGGTGAATGGGTCCAGCACGGCAGTGCTGTCGTCCGGCATCAGGATCATGTCGGAGGCTTCGATGCCTTTCCAGCCAGCAATGGAGGAACCGTCGAACATTTTGCCTTCTTCGAAGAAAGCTTCATCCAGCGCGTCGCGAGCCGGCATGGTCACGTGGTGCTGAGTGCCTTTGGTGTCCGTGAAGCGCAGATCAATCCATTTAACGTCATGATCTTTGATGAGTTGAACCGACTTCGACATAGTGTCCTCCGGGTGGCTTCGGGCTGGGGTAGTGGAGTTAGCCCTTAGAATGTGGGTGATGCCGGCGCGGATACTCCGCCATGGCAACCTGCCTCACAAGAGAGCAAATTGCATGCCAGTGCGCCAACATGGGTTTTCTGTTCCAAAAACGCCCCTATAAAGGTGCATTGCGACAAAAGCGCGAAAACAGCGCACCGCAATGTGGCACAGCTCGCATTAAACGCACTGCTTTAGTGCGTGGCGGTTGAAGTGCATATTAACTGGTTAAACCTTGAGCGATTTCCGCTATAATCCGCGCCCCCCTTTTTCGGCAGGCCCTGCGCGCGCTGTTTCCATGAAATTAATCGTTAAAGTCTTCCCCGAGATCACCATCAAAAGCCGACCGGTACGGACGCGTTTCATCCGTCAGTTGGCCAAGAACATCCGTGCCGTGCTCCGCGATCTGGACCCGGCTGTGGTGGTGAACGGCGTGTGGGACAACCTCGAACTGGAAACCCGTGTTACCGACCCCAAAGCCTTGAAGGATATGACCGAGCGCCTGAGCTGCATGCCGGGTATCGCGCATTTTCTGCAGGTGGACGAATACCCGCTCGGCGACTTCGACGACGTCACCGAGAAGTGCAAACGGCACTACGGCAGCTCGCTGGAAGGCAAGATTTTTTCCGTGCGCTGCAAGCGTGCCGGCAAGCATCCCTTCAGCTCGATGGACGTCGAGAAATACGTCGGCAGCAAGCTGCGTCGCGAGTGCGGCGCCGCCGGAATCTCCCTGAAAGCGCCGCAAATTGAAGTGCGCATGGAAATTCGCGACCAACGGTTGTTTGTGATCCACAGCCAGCACAACAGCATCGGCGGCTACCCGCTGGGCGCCCTGGAACAGACCCTGGTATTGATGTCCGGCGGTTTCGATTCCACGGTGGCGGCCTACCAGATCATGCGCCGCGGCCTGATGAGCCACTTCTGCTTCTTTAACCTGGGCGGGCGTGCACATGAATTGGGCGTGATGGAAGTCGCGCACTATATCTGGAAGAAATACGGCAGCTCCCAGCGTGTGCTATTTGTGAGCGTGCCATTCGAGGAAGTGCTGGGAGAAATTCTCGGCAAAGTCGATAACAGTCATATGGGCGTAGTATTGAAGCGTATGATGTTGCGCGCTGCGTCCCGAATTGCCGATCAATTGCAGATCGACGCGTTGGTGACCGGTGAAGCGATTTCCCAGGTGTCCAGCCAGACGCTGCCCAACCTGTCGATCATCGACTGCGTCACCGAGAAACTGGTGTTGCGTCCGCTGATCGCCAGTCACAAGCAGGACATCATCGACCTGGCAGAGCAAATCGGCACCGCCGACTTTGCCAAACATATGCCGGAGTACTGCGGGGTCATTTCGGTGAACCCCAAGACCCACGCCAAGCGTCACCGCGTGGAGCATGAAGAGAAAGAATTCGACATGGCGATTCTGGAGCGTGCGCTCGAGAACGCCAAACTGGTCCCGATCGATCGCGTGATCGACGAGTTGGGCCAGGATGTGCAGATCGAAGAAGTCAGCGAAGCCCTGGCCGGCCAGATCGTCATCGACATCCGTCACCCGGATGCCGCCGAGGACGAGCCGCTGGAGATTCCTGGCATCGACGTACAAACGCTGCCGTTCTATGCATTGAACGCGCGTTTCAAGGAACTGGATAACAGCCGTCAGTACCTGTTGTATTGCGACAAAGGCGTCATGAGTCGCCTGCATGCTCACCATTTGCTCAGTGAGGGGCATGCCAATGTGCGCGTTTATCGACCGAGCTAAGAGCCCGGGGCTGTTTGCCTGTGGCCTGCGTCACCGGCCCCCCGACTCTGCCGTCAAGCTGTAACGGCAAGGCCTGACTCTACTGTTAATCGCTGCCACGACCTGACAGCACACCGAATCCTCTGATCGAGATACACAAGTGATCGAAAATCTACGTAACATCGCCATCATTGCTCACGTTGACCATGGTAAGACCACCCTGGTAGACAAACTCCTGCGTCAATCCGGCACCCTGGAGCGCAACGAGCTCAACGACGAGCGCGTGATGGACTCCAACGACCAGGAAAAAGAGCGCGGTATTACCATCCTGGCGAAAAACACCGCCATCAACTGGAACGGCTACCACATCAACATCGTGGACACCCCGGGCCACGCCGACTTCGGCGGCGAAGTAGAACGCGTAATGTCGATGGTCGACTCCGTGCTGCTGCTGGTTGACGCTCAAGACGGCCCTATGCCGCAAACCCGTTTCGTGACCAAGAAGGCGTTCGAAGCCGGCCTGCGTCCGATCGTGTGCATCAACAAGGTTGACCGTCCAGGCGCGCGTCCGGACTGGGTTCTGGACCAGATCTTCGACCTGTTCGACAACCTGGGTGCCACCGAAGAACAGCTGGACTTCAAAGTCGTCTACGCCTCGGCCCTGAACGGTATTGCCGGTCTGGACCACAACGACATGGCCGAAGACATGACCCCGCTGTACCAGTCGATCGTCGACAACGTACCAGCTCCGGCTGTTGACCGTGACGGCGCGTTCCAGATGCAGATCTCCGCACTGGACTACAACAGCTTCCTGGGTGTTATCGGCGTTGGCCGTATCGCTCGTGGTCGCGTCAAGCCGAACACCCCGGTTGTGGCTATCGGCGCCGACGGCAAGAAGCGCAACGGTCGTATCCTGAAGCTGATGGGTCACCACGGCCTGCACCGCATCGACGTCGAAGAAGCTGCAGCCGGCGACATCGTGTGCATCAGCGGTATGGACTCGCTGTTCATCTCCGACACCCTGTGCCACCCGGACACCGTAGAAGCGATGAAGCCGTTGACCGTCGACGAGCCAACCGTTTCCATGACCTTCCAGGTAAACGACTCGCCGTTCTGCGGTAAAGAAGGCAAGTTCGTGACCTCCCGTAACATCAAGGAGCGTCTGGACAAAGAGCTGCTGTACAACGTTGCACTGCGCGTTGAAGAAGGCGACTCGGCCGACAAGTTCAAGGTCTCCGGCCGTGGTGAGCTGCACCTCTCGGTACTGATCGAAACCATGCGTCGCGAAGGTTTCGAAATGGGTGTTGGTCGTCCGGAAGTGATCATCCGTCAGGTTGACGGCGTGAAGCAGGAACCGTTCGAAAACGTCACCATCGACACCCCTGAAGAATCCCAGGGCAAGGTCATGGAAGAGATGGGCCTGCGTAAGGGCGACCTGACCAACATGGTGCCGGATGGCAAAGGCCGTGTTCGTCTGGAGTACAACATCCCTGCTCGCGGTCTGATCGGTTTCCGTAACCAGTTCCTTACCCTGACCAACGGTGCTGGCATCCTGACCTCGATCTTCGATCGCTACGACACCATGAAGTCCGGCGACATGTCCGGCCGTCAGAACGGTGTTCTGGTTTCGGTTGAAACCGGCAAGGCGCTGACCTACTCCCTGGAAACCCTCCAGGCACGCGGCAAGCTGTTCGTTGAACACGGTCAAGAGATCTACAACGGTCAGATCGTTGGTCTGAACAGCCGTGACAACGACATGGGCGTCAACCCAACCAAAGGTAAGAAGCTCGACAACATGCGTGCTTCGGGTAAAGACGAAACCATCGCCCTGGTTCCACCTGTTCGCTTCACCCTGGAACAGGCCCTGGAATTCATCCAGGACGACGAGCTGTGCGAAGTCACGCCGAAGTCGATCCGCCTGCGTAAGAAGATCCTGGACGAAGGCGAGCGTACCCGCGCTGCCAAGAAAGCCAAGAACTGAGTTAACTCAGGCTGAATGAAAAACGCCCCCGGTCGAAAAGCCGGGGGCGTTTTTTTATGCCTGCAGATTTTGGGGTGGCTGTTCTAGCCTCATCGGGGGCAAGCCCCCTCCCACATTTTGATCTGTGAACACATTCAAAGGTGGGAGGGGGCTTGCCCCCGATAGGGCCCTCAAGCCCCCCACAAAACCCGGATCAGAACTTATCGAGGGTCTTGAAGTTAGTCTCGCGCACCACTTCCTTGGGCTTATACGCGCAATACCCCGGCCGCGGCCCGATCTTCGGGTGGTTGCGGCAAGTGTCCGGGCGTTTGTCATAAATAGTGCAGAAGCGGGTTTTACGATCCAGGTACAGGCAGTCGTTGTTGCTCATGCGCTGCAGGGTAAAAATCTCGGATTTATTGTTGTAGCGCTCGACGATGCCTTCCTTCTGCAACCGCTTGGCGATGTTCTTCGGCGGGTCGCCGCGTTCGAACTCATCGACGATACCAATGCGGATCAGGTCCTTGATCTTCACCTCAACCGGCAGCGTGCAGCAGCTGGACACGCAGCCGCCGCACATATGGCTGGAGTATTTCTGCCAGGTTTCGAGACGGTCGAGTTCCGCGGCGGCGATCAGTTGAGGCTTCATCAGGGTTCCAGGGTGGGGCGGTATCAGGGCGCGCGATCATACCGGGATTGGTGCTTTTTTGAACAATATTTTGCGGTTTTCGGCTAAAAGGCGGCGCGGCGCAGGATCGGGCACGGCCCCTGCATCTAATTCCGGTAACGGTGAATGAGTTAAAAAACTGCCGAACCAGAGCCTCTGCCGTCTGTCAGACCGACTAGGCTCTAGCAACTCCTTCAATCTCGCCCGAGGTCACACCGATGTCTCAGGAACCGCTTGCACGAGAAGCAGAGGTAGCCGCGTTTCGCGATGCTGTCTTGACCAAACTCACCTATGCGGTGGGCAAGGACCCCGATCATGCCTTCGACCACGACTGGTTCGAAGCCATTGCTCTGGCCGCCCGCGACCAAATGGTCGACCACTGGATGGATCACACCCGACGCATCTACCGTAAAGGCCAGAAGCGGGTGTACTACCTCTCCCTTGAATTCCTTATTGGCCGCCTGCTCTACGACAGCCTGAGCAACCTGGGCGTGCTGGAAATCGCCCGCGATGCGCTGGCCGAGCTGGGCGTCGACCTGGAGCGCATTCGTCTGCTGGAGCCCGACGCGGCCCTCGGCAACGGGGGCCTCGGCCGTCTGGCGGCGTGTTTTATGGAAAGCATGTCGACCTTGGGCATTGCCGGCCACGGTTATGGCATCCGCTATGAACACGGCCTGTTCCGCCAGGCCGTTGTCGACGGCTGGCAGCAAGAGCAGACCGAACGCTGGCTGGATTTCGGCAACCCCTGGGAATTCGAACGGGCTGAAGTGATTTACCCGATCGGTTTTGGCGGCAGCGTCGAAACATTGGCGGATGCCTCCGGCAAGATGATCCAGGTCTGGTCGCCCAACGAAACCGTACGCGCCGTGGCCTATGACACGCCGGTGGTCGGCTGGCGCGGCGCCAGCGTCAACACCCTGCGCCTGTGGCGTGCCCGCGCGGTGGAAGACTTGCACTTGGAGCGCTTCAACGCCGGTGACCACTTGGGTGCGGTGGCTGAAGTGGCCCGTGCCGAGAGCATCTCCCGCGTGCTGTACCCGGCCGACAGCACCGAAGCGGGGCAGGAACTGCGCCTGCGTCAGGAGTACTTCTTTGTTTCGGCCTCGCTGCAAGACCTGCTGCGTCGCCACAAGAACATGCACGGTTCGGTCTTGAGCCTGGGCGAACACGCCGCCATCCAGCTCAACGACACCCACCCGTCCATCGCCGTGGCGGAGTTGATGCGTCAGTTGGTCGACCTGCACGATATTCCGTGGGAAGCCGCGTGGGACGTGACCGTCGAAACCCTGTCCTACACCAACCACACATTGCTGCCCGAGGCCCTGGAAACCTGGCCTGTAGGCTTGATGGAACGCATGCTGCCCCGGCATATGCAGATCATCTACCTGATCAACGCCCAGCATATCGACTCGCTGCGCGCCAAGGGCATCCACGATTTCGACGTGTTGCGCGCCGTATCGTTGATCGAAGAAGACAACGGCCGCCGCGTGCGCATGGGCAACCTGGCGTTCCTCGGGTCCCATAGCGTCAACGGCGTGTCCGGCCTGCACACCCAACTGATGCGCAGCACGGTGTTCTCCGAACTGCACAAGCTGTACCCGGAACGTATCAACAATAAAACCAACGGCATCACCTTCCGCCGCTGGCTGTATCAGGCCAACCCCCAGCTCACCCAGATGCTGGTGGACGCGTTGGGTCCTGACATCCTCGACAACATGGAGACGCGCCTGGGCGAGCTGGAAACCTTCGCCGAGAAACAGGCGTTCCGCAAATCCTTCGCCGAGCAGCGTCTGCACAGCAAGCGTGCCCTGGCCGAGATCATCCACGAGCGCCTGGGCATTTCGGTAAACCCGGCGGCGATGTTCGACGTGCAGGTCAAGCGCATCCACGAATACAAACGCCAGTTGCTTAACCTGCTGCACACCGTGGCGCTGTACCAGGCGATCCGTGCCGAGCCGGAAACCGACTGGGTGCCGCGCGTGAAGATCTTCGCCGGCAAGGCTGCGGCGAGTTATCACCAGGCCAAGTTGATCATCAAGTTGACCAACGACATCGCCCGCACCGTCAACAACGACCCGACCGTGCGCGGCCTGCTCAAAGTGGTGTTTTTGCCCAACTACAACGTCAGCCTGGCCGAGAGCATCATCCCGGCGGCGGATTTGTCGGAGCAGATCTCCACGGCAGGCTTCGAAGCCTCGGGCACCAGCAACATGAAGTTCGGTCTCAACGGCGCGTTGACCATCGGCACCATGGACGGCGCCAACGTGGAAATGCACGAGCGCGTGGGCGCCGACCACATGTTTATCTTCGGCCTCAGCGCCCAGCAGGTGGAAGCACGCAAACACGCCGGTGAATTCCACGCCGGGCCGGACATCGCCGCGTCCCATCGCCTCAACGATGTGCTGCAAGCGATCCGAGGCGGGGTGTTCTCGCCTGACGATCCGGGCCGCTATGTGGGCTTGATCGACGGACTGATCGATTACGACCGCTTCCTGGTGTGCGCCGACTTCGATTCTTATTGGGAGGCCCAGGCCCGGGTCGAAGCGCATTGGCACGATTCCAAGGCATGGTGGCGTTCGGCGGTGCTCAATACCGCACGAATGGGGTGGTTCTCGTCGGACCGGACCATCCGCGAATACGCCACCGAGATCTGGAAAGCGCTCGACTAAACAGCGCAATTTGAAAGTGTGGGAGGGGGCTTACCCCCGATGGCAGTGTGTCAGTTTGCAGATCTGTGGACTGGTACACCGCTATTGGGGGTAAGCCCCCTGCCACATTGGTTGCGCGTCGATATACTGAGCGCCGGTTTGCTTAGGGAATATCGTTCATGCAATGGATTTTCATGCTGATAGGGCTGGTGCTCGGCTGGACGCTCGATGAGTCGTTCTATGATGCGGGCATCGGTGCGCTGTTGGGGTTGGGCATTGGCCAGGCGATCCGCCTGTCGATGCTGTCGTCCCAGGCGGACCAACAGGCTCGTCAGCTGGAGGCCGCGCAAAAAGCCCTGAGCGCCGTCGAGCAGCGTCTGGCGCAGTTGGAAAGACCCGCGCGACAACCTGATCCCACACCTGCGCCGCCGGTATTTGTCGAAACGCCTGTGGCCGAAGCTCCCCAAGCCGCACCGCCACCCAAGGCAGTCGAACTGGTTTGGGAATTACCGCCTGAACTGGCCCCGGTGGCCGTCACCAAGCAAGCCAGCCAGCCGTTGCCCGCCGACGTGTGGGCACCGGCCCCTACACCTGCGCCTGCACCGCTCCCCAAAGAACCGGTCGTACCCCGTGGCCCCACCCTGATCGAGCGCGCCCTCGGCGGCGCGCGGAATTGGCTGTTTGGCGGCAATACCGTGCTGCGCGTCGGGGTGGTGCTGTTGTTTCTCGGCCTGGCGTTTCTGCTGCGCTATGCCACCGAAGGCATGGTGGTGCCGATCGAAGTGCGTTACGCCGGTGTGGCGGCGGCGGCCATCGGCCTGCTGGGTTTGGGCTGGTGGTTGCGACTGCGCAACAGCAACTATGGGTTGATGCTGCAAGGCACCGGGATTGCGGTGCTGTACCTCACGGTGTTCGCCGCGATGCGCCTGCATCCGCTGATCGATCCGAGTGCGGCGCTGGGTCTGTTGGTGGCGGTGACGGTGTTCTCGGCGATCCTGGCGATTACCCAGGACGCGCTGGGGTTGGCCTGCGCAGCGGCGCTTGGCGGGTTCGCCGCGCCGATTCTGACCTCTACCGGTTCAGGCAACCATGTGGCGTTGTTCAGTTATTTTGCCTTGCTCAACACTGGCATCCTCGCCATCGCCTGGTTCAAGGCCTGGCGCTTGCTCAACCTGATCGGTTTTGTCGGCACCTTCGGCATTGGCTTTGCCTGGGGCTTGCGTTCCTACACCCCGGAATTGCTGTGGAGCACCGAACCGTTTCTGGTGTTGTTCTTCCTGATGTACCTGGCCATCGGCCTGTTGTTTGCGCGCCGCAAATTGCTGCAGATGCGCGACGCGCCGCAAGACGATAGCCGTGGCGCACTGTTGCGCTGGTCGGCGGCCAAAGGTGATTACGTCGATGGCAGTATGCTGTTCGGCCCGCCGCTGGTGGGCTTTGGCTTGCAATTCGCGTTGGTGCAGCACTTGGAATTCGCGGCGGCGTTCAGCGCGTTGGGCCTGGGCATCATCTATATGGGCTTGGCCCGAGTGCTCAGCGGCGGGCGCGCCTTGCTGCTGGCGGAAACCTGTCTGGCCCTCGGTGTGATTTTCGCCAGCCTGGCTATTCCACTGGGGCTGGACGCACGCTGGACCGCTGCCGCCTGGGCCGTGGAAGGCGCCGGGATCTTCTGGCTGGGCTTGCGCCAGCAGCGGCCATTGGCGCGAGCATTTGGCCTACTGCTGCAATTGGGTTCGGCGCTGGCGTTCCTCAGCGAATTGCAGCTGGGCGAGCGTACCTTGCTGCAAGGCGCGCCACTGGGCGCACTGCTGCTGGGCGTGGCGTTGCTGTTCAGCTTCGACCAATTGCGCAAAGCCTCGGCCGAGCAGGCCGCAGAATGGGAGCGCAAGGGCCTGCCGCTACTGGCGAGCCTCGGTTTGAGCTGTGTGTACCTGCTGGCACCGTTGTTGTTGCTGACCCAGGGCACCGCGATCAGTTGGGCCATTGCCGGCCTGGCGACCCTGTTTATCGGCCTGCGCATCGGCTCGCGGACTTTCCTGTTTACTGCGTTCGCCGTGCAATTGCTGGGCGGCGCACTGTTCCTGCTGCGCCTGCGAAGCGGTGAAGGCGCTGCGGTGTTCGACGCCGGTTGGAGCGGTTTGCTGACCGCATCATTGATCGGCCTGGCCTTGATCGGCGGCATGTTGCTGGCGGTACGTGACGATACGGTGCGCGGCGATGTGCGGTTGTTGCGTGGGTTGTCGGTGGTGCTGCTCGCCGGCCTGGTATTGATCAACCTCGCGGTGCTGTTTGTGCTGCCTTGGGCCAGCGCCAGCGGCGTGTGGGCGGTCAGTGGTCTGTTGATCATCTGGCTGAGCCTGTACCTGCAACAACGCGTGAGTTTTGTGTTTGGGTTGTTGCTGCAACTGATCGGTGGCGGTTCGTTCCTGCTGTCGGTGCCGGCGCTGCTCGGGCCGTTGTCCGGTGAAGATCTGCGGCCCTTGGCCCACAGCGGCTTCTGGACCCCGATGGTGCTGGGCCTGGCCGCGCTGGTCGGCGCTTGGCGGCTGCAACGTCAACCCCATGCGCCGTTGTTTGCTGCGCTGAAGCTGCAACGTCTGTCCGACCTGTTGCTGGTGTGGGGCGCGGCCTGGTGGACCCTGGCGGTGAGCGGCGAGGTGCTGCGGTTTATTCCCGACGAACTGCAGGGCGCATTCTGGCTGGGAATCGCGGCGCTCAGCGTGGCGATCTGGAGTGTCTGTGCAACGCGCCTGCGCTGGGCTTCCCTGGGCATGCTATGCACCCTGCTGATGCCGGCGGCGGGCATGGTGCTGCTGGTGTCCGCCCATACCTATTACCACCCAGCGGCGCATTACGGCTGGCTGGCTTGGCTGGCGGTGTTTGCCGTGCATTTCCTCTCGCTGCGGCGGTTGGCGCCAGTGGTGCCGGGCAAGGTGCTGAGCGTCGCCCATGTGCTGGGCTGCTGGATGCTGATCGGCGTGCTGGCCTTGGAGCTGCGTTACGGCCTGTTGAGTCTATCCAGCGAATACAACGCCTGGCGTTGGCTGGGTTGGGCGATTCTGCCGAGCCTGTACCTGGTGCTGGCCGCCACGCCGCGCCAATGGCCCTGGCCGGTGGCGGCGTATCCACGGGAATATCGTGTGCTGGCCGCGCTGCCGTTGGCGGTGCTGATGCTCGGTTGGTTCTGGCTGGCCAACACGTTCAGCGACGGCACGGCCGAGCCGCTGCCCTATATACCGTTGCTCAACCCGTTGGACTTGGGCCTGCTGTTCGCCTTGTTGGGTGTGTACCTGTTGTCGCGTAGTGTGGCGCCCCAGCGTGGGCCGCGGGCGCAGTTGATCGCACAGGGTGTGGCGGGGCTGTCGCTGTTTGCGTTCTTCACCGCGCTGGTGATGCGCACTGCACACCATTGGGGCGGCGTGCCGTTTCATCTGGATGCGCTGCTGGCGTCGATGCTGGTGCAGGCCAGCCTGTCGATCGTGTGGACGCTGATCGCCCTCGGCCTGATGATCGGCGGCCATCTGCGTCACCGTCGCGACGTGTGGCTGATCGGCGCGGCGCTGATTGCAGTGGTGGTCGCCAAGCTGTTCTTTGTCGAATTGAGCAACCGTGGCGGCCTGGCGCGGATCGTGTCGTTTATCGGTGTGGGCGGGTTGTTGCTGGTGGTGGGTTATTTCGCGCCGCTGCCGCCCAAGCGTGCCGAACCTGTGTTGGAAACGGAAGGAGCAAGCTCTTGATCGGTAAGTTGAGTGTGGCCTTGGCCGGCGTGTGTGTGGCTCTGTGTGTGGGGGCCCAGGAGGGCCCGGCTGATTTCACTACGCAGGTGCCGCTGGCCGTCAGCGGCAACGGCCCCTGGTATCGCCTGGAATTGCCCTTGGCCGTGCAACTGAACGCGCGCCAGGCCGATCTTAGCGACGTGCGCGTGTTCAACGCCGCTGGTGAGCCCCAGGCGTATGCGTTGTCGCGCCAGGCCGCCTCAAGCACGGAAAGCCGCTCGGTTACCGACGTGAAGTGGTTCCCGCTGTACGCGGCCGACACCCGCGAAACCTTGCCCGGCGTGGTGATGAAAACCACCACCGAAGGCACCCTGGTGGAAATCAAACCGTCCTCGGTCGCCAAGCCCGGTACGCAGGTGTTGCGTGGCTGGGTGCTGGATGCCAGTGCGATCAAGGCGCCGTTGCAGCAGTTGAACCTCGACTGGAGCCGTGAGCAGGAAGGCTTCCAGCGCTTCACTATCGAAGCCAGCGATGATTTGCAGCACTGGGAATCCTGGGGCGATGGGCAAGTGGCGCGATTGTCGTTCGCCGACGAGCGGGTCGAGCAGCATGATGTCAGCCTGCCCGGGCAATCGGCGCGTTACCTGCGCCTGCTGTGGCAGGGCCAGGCCGCGCCACTGCTGACTTCGGCCAAGCTGGTGAGCGCCACCCGCAGCAGCCTGCCGCAGCCGTTGGTGTGGTCGCCGCCGCTGGCGGGCACGCGGCTGGGGGCCGGTGAATACAGTTGGCAACTGCCCACGGGCCTGAGTGCCGAGCGTGTGCGCATCGAATTGTCGCAGCCCAACACCCTGGCGCCGGTGAGTGTGTCGGGGCGCCGTGACAACAAGCAGACCTGGCAACCACTGAGTTCGGGCCTGCTGTACCGCCTGACCCAGAATGGCCAGGACGTGGTGCAGGATGAGTTGGCATTGCCGGGCCAGGTGCTGAACCAGATCCGCTTGCAGGTCGACGAACGCGGCGGCGGCCTGGGCGCCGAAGCGCCGGCCTTGCGCTTTGCGGTGCGCGCCACGCAAGTGGTGTTCCTGGCGCGGGGCGAACCGCCGTTCACCCTGGCGTTGGGCAATGCCACGGTAAAGGCGGCGAACTTGCCGTTGTCCACGCTGATTCCTGACTACAGCGCCGAGCGTCTCAAGTCCCTGGGGCAAGCCAAGGTGGTGGGGGCGGCAGTGGTCAAGACGCCCGCCGTCACCGTGGCGCCAGAGGAGGGCCGCGACTGGAAGAAACTCGGTTTGTGGGCCGTGCTGCTGCTGGGCGTGGCGGCGCTGGGGGCCATGGCCTACAGTTTGTTGCGCAAACCGCAGGGCCAGCCGTGAACTCTATTGGGGTTAAATCCTCTGATGAGAGGAAATTAGCCCCGACTCGCGCTAAACTGCGCGGGTTTTTAAGCCCCCCCATTCATCGGAGCCTTCCATGTCCCGCGTTACCTTGAGTCGCTATTTGATCGAGCAGACCCGCAGCAACAACACGCCTGCCGATCTGCGCTTCCTTATCGAAGTGGTGGCGCGTGCTTGCAAGGAAATCAGCCACGCCGTGTCCAAAGGCGCACTGGGCGGTGTCCTGGGCAGCATGGGCACCGAAAACGTGCAGGGCGAAGTGCAGAAGAAACTCGACGTGCTGTCCAACGAGATTCTGCTTGAAGCCAACGAATGGGGCGGTCACCTGGCCGGCATGGCGTCCGAAGAAATGGACAATGCCTACCAGATTCCCGGCAAATACCCGAAAGGCGCCTACCTGCTGGTGTTCGACCCTCTGGACGGCTCGTCCAACATCGACATCAACGCGCCGGTTGGCACCATCTTCTCGGTGCTGCGTTGCCCGAACGAATACCTGAGCCAGAACGAAGCGCTGAACGAAAAAGCCTTCCTGCAGCCAGGCACCGAGCAGGTTGCCGCCGGTTACGCGATCTACGGCCCCCAGACCATGCTGGTACTGACCCTGGGCGATGGCGTCAAAGGCTTCACCCTGGACCGCGAAATGGGCAGCTTCGTGTTGACCCACGAGGACATCTCGATCCCTGCGTCCACCCAGGAATTTGCGATCAACATGTCCAACCAGCGCCACTGGGAAGCCCCGGTACAGCGCTACGTCAGCGAGTTGATGGAAGGCGAAGAAGGCCCGTTGAAGAAGAACTTCAACATGCGCTGGGTCGCGGCGATGGTGGCCGACGTGCACCGTATCCTCACCCGTGGCGGTCTGTTCATGTACCCACGCGACAGCCGCGAGCCGTCCAAGCCGGGCAAACTGCGCCTGATGTACGAAGCCAACCCGATGTCGTTCCTGGTCGAGCAGGCGGGCGGTGCGTCTACCGACGGCCACCAGCGCATTCTCGACATCCAACCCGAGGGCCTGCACCAGCGTGTGGCGGTGTTCCTGGGTTCGAAGGAAGAGGTTGAGCGCGTAACGGCCTACCACAAGCAGTAACCTGCTGCGACCGGTAACCGGTGTGGTTGTGAGCCGGTTCACCCTTAAAGAAGCCCCGAAACGTTTCAGCGTTTTCGGGGCTTTTTTTGTTTTCGTCCGTCGGGAACCAGACACCTCTTTTCCCTTCTAAGCTTCTGGCAGATACCCAAGCCGCTTCGCCCCTCCAGGAGTTTCCCCATGTCGTTACGCCGTCTCGCCCTGCTGACTTTTTGTGTTGTGTTGGCCGCTTGCAGCAAGGTCAACCAAGAGAACTACGCAAAGCTGTCGGCCGGGATGCCAAAGGCCGAGGTGGAGTCGCTATTGGGTAAGCCAACGGATTGTTCCGGCGCACTGGGCATGTCCAGCTGCACCTGGGGCGATAAAAACAGCTTTATCAGCGTTCAATATGCCGGTGACAAGGTTCTGATGTTTTCCGGGCAAGGCCTGAAGTAAACCGGGGCGAGAGCCTACGGGAGAAGAAGAATGATGCGTTTTGTTTTGTTTCTTTGTGCCAGCCTGTTTTTGGCGGGCTGCGCCAGTCATTCTGGCGATGATCTGCAACCCAAGACCGCGAGCAGCGTCAACCTGCATCGCTACCAGGGCACCTGGTATGAGCTGGCTCGCTTGCCGATGTACTTCCAGCGCAACTGCGCACAATCCGAAGCCCGCTACACCTTGCTGCCTGATGGCGACATGTCGGTGTTCAACCGTTGCCTGACCAACGATTGGAAGTGGGAAGAAGCCCGAGGCACGGCCACGCCGCAAGTGCCGGGCAAGACCGATAAGCTTTGGGTCGAATTCAATAACTGGTTCACCGCGCTATTACCGGGCGTCGCCAAGGGCGATTACTGGGTGTTGTACGTCAGCGATGACTACAAGACCGCCATCGTCGGCAGCCCAAGCCGTCGCTATATGTGGATTCTCTCGCGCACGCCGACGGTGAATGCCGACACCCGCGAAGACCTGCTGAGCAGGGCGCGTCAGCAAGGGTATGACACCACCCGATTGATCTGGCGTACGCCGGACAAGCAGATGGCCAAGAGTTCGCAGTAACCCTGGATCGCTACAAAATGTGGGAGGGGTAAGCCCTCTCCCACATTGGTTATGGGCTACCGGTTAGCCCAACAAATCCTTCAGGACTTGCGTGAATGCACGGCGGCTATCTTCCTCCCCGGCATGCCGCCCATCGCGCACCACCCACTGGCCGTTGACCAGCACATCGCGCACCTGGCGATCACCGCCGGCAAATAACCAGCGATTGAGAATGCCATCCTCTGTGGCGGTTGCCAGGTACGGATCATTGCCGTCCAGCACGATCCAGTCCGCGCGTTTACCCACTTCCAACCGGCCTATCGGCTGTCCCAGCGCCTGGGCGCCACCGTCCAGTGCCGCATCGAATAAAGTGCGTCCAACCATCGGCTGATCGCTGCGATACAAGCGGTTGCGTCGCTGATCGCGTAGACGCTGGCCGTATTCCAGCCAACGCAGCTCTTCGACCACACTCAACGACACATGGCTGTCGGAGCCAATCCCCAGGCGCCCGCCCTGTGCAAGAAAATCCACCGCCGGGAAAATCCCATCGCCCAGGTTCGCTTCGGTGGTCAGGCACAGGCCGGCAATCGCGCGGCTCTTGGCCATGCGTGTAACTTCATCCGCGTCGGCGTGAGTGGCGTGCACCAGGCACCAGCGCTCATCAACTTCAACATGGTCATACAGCCATTGCAGCGGGCGCTTGCCGCTCCAGGCCAGGCAGTCGTCGACTTCCTTTTGTTGCTCGGCGATGTGGATATGCACCGGGCATGCCTTGTCGCTGGCGGCCAGAACTTCATTGATCTGTTGTGGCGTGACGGCGCGCAAGGAGTGCAAGCACAAGCCCAAATGCTGCGCCGGTTGTGCCGTCAGGATCGGTTGCAGTCGCGCTTGCAGATCCAGGTAGTTTTCCGTGCTGTTGATAAAGCGCCGCTGCCCGTCATTCGGCGCCTGGCCGCCAAACCCGGAATGGCTGTAGAGCACCGGAAGCAGCGTCAAGCCGATGCCGCTGGCGGCGGCCGCCTGGCTGATTTGTCGCGACAATTCCGTGGGGTCGGCATAGGGCTGGCCCTGGGTGTCGTGATGCACGTAGTGAAATTCGGCGACTGAGGTGTAACCCGCTTTGAGCATTTCGATATACAGCTGACGTGCGATCACCTGGAGTTGCTCCGGGTTGATCCTGCCGACCATTCGGTACATCAGGTCGCGCCAGGTCCAGAAACTGTCGTTCGGGTTGCCGGCCACTTCCGCCAGGCCCGCCATGGCGCGTTGGAACGCGTGGGAATGCAGGTTGGGCATACCCGCCAACACCGGGCCTCTTAGCCGTTCGGCATGGTCTGCACTGGCATTGGACTCAACATGGGTCAACAGGCCGTCGGCGCTGACCTCAAGACGTACATTGTTGGCCCATCCACTAGGCAGCAGCGCGCGTTCGGCGAAGAAAGCGGACATGATTAGAGCACTCCGGTCGTGTGTTTATTTGTATATACATATACAGACGTTTGCCTGCTCGGTAAACTCCGGCAATCTATGCATCTTTTCCTACTGCAAGGATCCCCCGTGCCGACTCCGCCCGCCAACTCTTCGCTGGCTGCCCACATGGACGAAAGTCCGGCGCCCTTGTATGCCCGCGTCAAACACATGATCAGCCAGCAAATCCTCAACGGTAACTGGCCGCCTCATTATCGCGTGCCATCGGAAAGCGAGCTGGTGAGCCAATTGGGCTTCAGCCGCATGACCATCAACCGCGCCCTGCGCGAGCTGACCGCCGAAGGTCTGTTGGTGCGCATGCAGGGCGTCGGCACCTTCGTGGCCGAGCCGAAAAGCCAGTCGGCGCTGTTCGAAGTGCACAACATCGCCGATGAAATCGCCTCCCGTGGCCACCGGCATACCTGCCAAGTCATTACCCTGGGCGAGGAAGCTGCCGGTTCCGAGCGCGCCGTCGCCCTGGAAATGCGCGAAGGCGGGCGGGTCTTTCATTCGTTGATCGTGCATTACGAAAACGACATTCCCGTGCAAATCGAAGACCGTTTCGTCAACGCCCTGGTCGCACCGCAATACCTGCAACAGGATTTCACCCTGCAAACCCCCTACGCGTACCTCAACCAGGTAGCGCCGCTGACCGAAGGCGAGCATGTGGTGGAAGCCATTCTTGCCGACGCTTCTGAATGCCAGCTGCTGCAGATTGAACCCAGCGAACCGTGCCTGTTGATTCGTCGTCGCACTTGGTCAGGCCGCCAACCGGTGACCGCCGCACGCTTGATCCACCCCGGTTCCCGTCACAGCCTGGAAGGACGTTTCAGCAAATGAGAGCAGTAAAAGTCTGGCGCGCCACCGAATACGTGCGCATGCCGTGGAAGAACGGCGGCGGCAGCACCGAAGAAATCGCCCGCGATGCTGGCGAGGGCCTGGAAGGCTTCGGCTGGCGCCTGTCGATTGCCGATATCGGCGAGTCGGGTGGGTTTTCCACCTTTGCCGGTTACCAGCGTGTGATCACCGTGATCAAAGGCGCAGGCATGGTGCTGACAGTGGATGGTGAGGAGCAGCGCGGGTTGTTACCGTTGCAACCGTTCGCCTTCAAGGGCGACAGCCAGGTTTCATGCCGCTTGATTACCGGGCCGATCCGCGACTTCAACCTGATCTACTCGCCCCAGCGTTACCATGCACGGTTGCAGTGGGTGGATGGTGTGCAGCACTTCTTCAGTACTGCGCAAACCGTGCTGGTGTTCAGTGTTGCGGATGAAGTGAAGGTGCTGGACCAGGTGTTGGGCCATCACGACTGCCTGCAAGTGGACGGTAACAGCGGCCTGCTGGATATTTCCGTCACGGGTCGCTGTTGCATCATCGAACTGACCCCGCGCGGTTAAACATGTGGGAGGGGGCAAGCCCCTCCCATATTTGTTTCTCAATGTTCTTGCGATCTGTTTCCAGGCCTCGCACCAATTTGTTACCGAACGCCCCAGCGTGGCGCAAAACCCCGCTGTCTTGCCTCACCTCCCTCGCAATAAAACGTCGTCGTAAGAAATTTCATCATGCCTTGAAGCCTTAATTTCCAAGGCTCTCACGCGCTTTCAAAAAATAACCAAACACCTCGCTCGGAAAGTTGGCCGCTTGATTGCATATGCTTGTATGTACAAGTAAAGATGTGTGCGTAAGACCCTGCCTTGCACCATCCCTGTTCGCGCATCGATCGCCGAGGAGTTTGAGTTGTGACCAAGCCTACAAAATACCGTGACGTTGAAATCCGCGCCGCCCGCGGTAACAAGCTCACCGCCAAAAGCTGGCTGACCGAAGCGCCGCTGCGCATGCTGATGAACAACCTCGACCCGCAAGTGGCCGAGAACCCGAAAGAGCTGGTGGTGTACGGCGGTATCGGCCGTGCCGCGCGCAACTGGGAGTGCTACGACCAGATCGTCGAGAGCCTTACCCACCTGAACGACGACGAGACCCTGCTGGTGCAATCCGGCAAGCCGGTCGGCGTGTTCAAGACCCACAGCAACGCCCCGCGCGTGCTGATCGCCAACTCCAACCTGGTACCGCACTGGGCCAGTTGGGAACACTTCAATGAGCTGGATGCCAAGGGCCTGGCCATGTACGGCCAGATGACCGCCGGCAGCTGGATCTATATCGGCAGCCAGGGCATCGTCCAGGGCACGTACGAAACCTTCGTCGAGGCCGGTCGCCAGCACTACGACAGCAATCTCAAAGGCCGTTGGGTGCTCACCGCCGGTCTCGGCGGCATGGGCGGCGCGCAGCCGCTGGCCGCGACCCTGGCCGGTGCTTGCTCGCTGAACATCGAGTGCCAGCAGGTCAGTATCGATTTCCGCCTGAATAGCCGTTACGTCGACGAGCAAGCCACCGACCTCGACGACGCGCTGGCGCGCATCGCCAAGTACACCCAGGAAGGCAAGGCCATCTCCATCGCGCTGCTGGGTAACGCAGCGGAAATCCTGCCGGAACTGGTCAAGCGCGGCGTGCGCCCGGACATGGTCACCGACCAGACCAGCGCCCACGACCCGCTCAATGGCTACTTGCCTGCCGGCTGGACCTGGGACGAATACCGCGCCCGCGCCAAGACCGAACCCGCCGCCGTGATCAAAGCCGCCAAGCAGTCGATGGCCGTGCACGTCAAAGCCATGCTGGAATTCCAGAAGCAAGGCATCCCGACCTTCGACTACGGCAACAACATCCGTCAGATGGCCCAGGAAGAGGGCGTCGAAAACGCGTTCGACTTCCCAGGTTTCGTACCGGCCTACATCCGCCCGCTGTTCTGCCGTGGCATTGGCCCATTCCGCTGGGCGGCGCTGTCGGGCGACCCGCAGGACATCTACAAAACCGACGCCAAAGTCAAAGAGCTGATCCCCGACGACGCGCACCTGCACAACTGGCTGGACATGGCCCGCGAGCGCATCAGTTTCCAGGGCCTGCCGGCGCGTATCTGCTGGGTTGGCCTGGGCCAGCGTGCCAAGCTCGGCCTGGCATTCAACGAAATGGTGCGCAGCGGTGAGTTGTCGGCACCGGTGGTGATCGGTCGCGACCACCTGGACTCCGGCTCGGTGGCCAGCCCGAACCGTGAAACCGAATCCATGCAGGACGGCTCCGACGCCGTGTCTGACTGGCCGCTGCTCAACGCCTTGCTCAACACCGCCAGCGGCGCCACCTGGGTTTCGCTGCACCACGGCGGCGGCGTCGGCATGGGCTTCTCCCAGCATTCGGGCATGGTGATCGTCTGCGACGGCACCGATGAAGCGGCCGAGCGCATCGCCCGCGTGCTGCATAACGACCCGGCCACCGGGGTGATGCGCCACGCGGACGCCGGTTACCAGATTGCTATCGATTGCGCCAAAGAGCAGGGCCTCAATCTTCCGATGATCAAGTAACCCAATGTGGGAGGGGCCAAGTCCTCTCCCACCGTTGATCGGCAGCGAACCCAAGACAATCCATCAGAGGTTGAAAGTAAATGGCTGACACGCGTGCAACCACCCCGTTGATCGAAAAGCGTTCGATCGATTACATCCCGGAAGCGGAAAGACACGGTCGTCTCTTGAGCCAGTTCACCTTGTGGATGGGCGCCAACCTGCAGATCACCGCCATCGTCACCGGGGCCCTGGCCGTGGTGTTGGGCGGCGATGTGTTCTGGTCGTTGATCGGTCTGTTGGTCGGCCAACTGCTGGGCGGTGGCGTGATGGCGTTGCACGCGGCGCAAGGCCCCAAGCTGGGGCTGCCGCAGATGATCTCCAGCCGGGTGCAGTTCGGGGTCTACGGTGCGGCCATTCCGATCGTGCTGGTGTGCCTGATGTACCTGGGCTTCACCGCCACCGGCACGGTGCTGTCCGGGCAGGCGCTGGGCCAGCTGTTCGGGGTCAGCGACAGCGTCGGCATTCTGATCTTCGCCAGCGTCATTGTGCTGGTCACGGTGCTCGGCTACCGCGTGATCCACTTTATCGGGCGCGTGGCCAGTGTCATGGGGGTGATCGCCTTCGTGTACCTGTTCAGCCGTTTGATGAGCCAGACCGACGTGGGCGCGCTTCTGCAGATTCGCCACTTCAGCTGGAGCAGCTTCTTGCTCGCGGTGTCCCTGGCCGCGTCCTGGCAGATCGCGTTCGGCCCATACGTGGCGGACTATTCGCGCTACTTGCCAAGCCGAACGTCGTCGGTGAAGACCTTCTTTGCCGCCGGTGCCGGTTCGGTGATCGGCGCCCAGGTGGCAATGGTTCTGGGCGTGTTCGCTGCTGCGTCGGCCAACGGTCAGTTCGCCGGCCATGAAGTGGCCTATATCGTCGGCCTGAGCGGCACCGGCGCCACGGCGGCGCTGCTGTACTTCAGCATCGCGTTCGGCAAGGTGACCATCTCCACCTTGAACTCCTACGGCAGCTTTATGTGCATCGCCACCATCATCAGCGGCTTTCGCGGCCACCTGCGGGTTACGCACTGGCAGCGCCTGGCCTTTGTGCTGGCGATTGTCGGCGCGGCGACCTTGATCGCCTTGCTCGGCCAGCACTCGTTCCTGGGGGCGTTCAAGTCATTCATCCTGTTCCTGCTGGCGTTCTTCACGCCCTGGAGCGCAGTGAATCTGGTGGACTACTACTGCATCACCCGTGAGCGCTATGACGTGCCGGCCTTGGCGGACCCGAATGGCCGTTACGGTCGCTGGAACCTGTTGGGGATCAGCGTCTATGTGTTCGGTGTGTTGGTGCAACTGCCGTTTATCTCCACCAAGTTCTACACCGGCCCGCTGGTGGATGTGCTCGGTGGCGTGGATATTTCTTGGATCATCGGCCTGGTCGTGCCGGGCGCGCTGTACTACCTGTGCGCGAAAAAATGGCACGCCGCCGTGCCCGATCACCTGATTCTGCCGCCTGAGCAGAGCAGCGTTGTACAACCTAAAACAAGCGGGACCGGTCGCGCTGCGGCGCAGGCCTGACTGGACGTGGACAGGGCTGGATGCCTCTTGACTGCCGTAAGCCCATTCATGATTAGGAGCGTCACACAATGAAATCGAACAAGACCCTGCTGACCACCGTGATTTCCCTGGGCCTGCTGGCCAGCGCCGGCGCCACCCAGGCGGCCGGTTGGTGCGAGTCCGGCAAACCGGTGAAATTCGCCGGCCTGAACTGGGAAAGCGGCATGTTGCTAACCGATATCCTGCAAACCGTGCTGGAAAAAGGCTACGACTGCAAAACCGATAGCCTGCCGGGTAACTCCATCACCATGGAAAATGCCCTGAGCAGCAACGATATCCAGGTGTTCGCCGAAGAGTGGGTCGGCCGCAGCGAAGTGTGGAACAAGGCCGAAAAGGCCGGCAAAGTGGTTGGCGTCGGTGCTCCGGTGGTGGGGGCTGTCGAAGGCTGGTACGTGCCGCGCTATGTGGTCGAAGGCGACGCCAAACGCAAGCTGGAAGCCAAGGCACCGGGCCTGAAAAACATCGCTGACCTGGGCCAGTACGCCGCCGTGTTCAAGGACCCGGAAGAACCGTCCAAAGGCCGTTTCTACAACTGCCCGGCCGGTTGGACCTGCGAGCTGGACAACAGCGAAATGCTCAAGAGCTACGGCCTGGAAAGTTCCTACACCAACTTCCGCCCAGGCACCGGCCCGGCGTTGGACGCGGCAGTGCTGTCGAGCTACAAGCGCGGCGAGCCGATCCTGTTCTACTACTGGTCGCCGACGCCGCTGATGGGCCAGGTCGACCTGGTGAAACTGGAAGAAAAACCCGGTGTGGATAAGAGCGTGAGTATCAAGGTGGGCCTGTCCAAGACCTTCCACGAGCAAGCGCCGGAACTGGTGGCCGTGCTGGAAAAGGTCAACCTGCCGATCGACCTGCTGAACCAGAACCTGGGCCGCATGGCCAAGGAGCGCATCGAGTCGCCGAAACTGGCGAAAATCTTCCTCAAGGAACACCCTGAAGTCTGGCACGCCTGGGTGAGCGACGAGGCTGCCAAGAAAATCGACGCGGCCTTGTAGGTCGAGCGTGCCCGGCTACCCTGAGAGGCAGCCGGGCGCCTGGCCACACCCCACTGGATCGAGAGCACGCTATGTTTCCTGAGAGTTTTACCTTTTCCATCGCCGACTGGGTCAACGGTTGGGTGGATTCACTGGTCACCAATTACGGCGATGTGTTCCGGCACATCTCCGACACCCTGCTATGGGCCATCGTCAACCTGGAGGGCCTGCTACGCGCCGCGCCCTGGTGGTTGATGCTGGCCATTGTCGGCGCCGTTGCCTGGCACGCCACCCGTAAAGTGCTGACCACGGCGGTGATCGTTGGGTTGTTGTTCCTGGTAGGCGCCGTCGGCCTATGGGACAAACTGATGCAGACCCTGGCGCTGATGCTGGTCGCTACGGTGATCTCGGTGTTGATCGGCATCCCGCTGGGCATCTTGTCGGCACGTAGCAATCGCCTGCGTTCGGTGCTGATGCCGTTGCTGGACATCATGCAAACCATGCCCAGCTTCGTGTACCTGATCCCGGTGCTGATGCTGTTCGGCCTGGGCAAAGTACCGGCGATTTTCGCCACGGTGATCTACGCCGCGCCGCCGCTGATTCGCCTGACGGACCTGGGCATTCGCCAGGTCGACGGCGAAGTCATGGAAGCCATCAACGCCTTCGGCGCCAACCGCTGGCAGCAACTGTTCGGCGTGCAACTGCCGCTGGCGCTGCCGAGCATCATGGCTGGTATCAACCAGACCACCATGATGGCGTTGTCGATGGTGGTGATCGCCTCGATGATCGGCGCCCGTGGCCTGGGTGAAGATGTATTGGTCGGCATCCAGACCCTCAACGTCGGCCGTGGCCTCGAAGCCGGGTTGGCAATCGTGATTCTCGCAGTGGTCATCGACCGCATCACCCAGGCCTACGGTCGTCCACGGCATGAGGCGAGCAAATGACTACTGTCAGCAAAATCGAAGTAAAAAACGTCTTCAAGATTTTCGGCAATCGCGCCAAGGACGCGCTCTCGCTGATCGGCCAGGGCAAGACCAAGGACCAGGTACTGGCCGAGACCGGCTGCGTGGTCGGCGTCAACGACCTGTCCCTGAGCATCGGCACCGGCGAAATTTTTGTGATCATGGGCCTGTCCGGTTCGGGCAAGTCGACCCTGGTGCGCCACTTCAACCGCCTGATCGACCCCACCAGCGGCGCGATCCTGGTGGACGGCGAAGACATCCTGCAACTGGACATGGAAGCCCTGCGCCAATTCCGTCGCCACAAGATCAGCATGGTGTTCCAGAGCTTCGGCCTGCTGCCTCACAAAAACGTGCTCGACAACGTCGCCTACGGCCTCAAGGTGCGCGGTGAAAGCAAGCAGGTGTGCGCCGAGCGCGCGCTGCACTGGATCGACACCGTGGGCCTGAAGGGCTACGAAAACAAATACCCGCACCAGCTCTCCGGCGGCATGCGCCAACGGGTGGGCCTGGCCCGTGCCCTAGCGGCCGACACTGACATAATCCTGATGGACGAAGCCTTCAGCGCCCTCGACCCGCTGATCCGCGCCGAGATGCAGGACCAGTTGCTGGAGCTGCAGAAGACCCTGCACAAGACCATCGTGTTTATCACCCACGACCTCGACGAAGCCGTGCGCATCGGCAACCGCATCGCGATTCTCAAGGACGGCAAGCTGATCCAGGTCGGCACCCCGCGCGAGATCCTGCATTCGCCGGCGGATGAGTATGTAGATAGGTTCGTTCAGCGGCGGGCGGCGGTGGTCTGACCCAGATCCTGTGGTGAGGCTGCTGGCCTTATCGGGGGCAAGCCCCCTCCCACATTTGATCGGGTTCACACTGCCCCAACTTGGGAGGGGGCTTGCCCCGATGAGGCCGGAGCAAGCTCCCTCCCACATTTGATCGGGTTCACACTGTCCCAACTTGGGAGGGGGCTTGCCCCGATGAGGCCGGAGCAAGCTCCCTCCCACATTTGATCGGGTTCACACTGCCCCAATGTGGGAGGGGGCTTGCCCCCGATGAGGCCGGCAAAGCTGTAGAGAATATGAAGAGGTCAACAATGTCCCAGGCACCAAAAATCACCATCGGCGACACGCCATTGCGCTGGCAGGACGTGGTCGCCGTGGCCCGCCATGGCGCGGTCCTCGAACTGTCGACCCAGGCCTGGGCGCGGATCGATAACGCCCAGGCCATCGTGCAGCGCATCGTCAGCAGCGGTGAGCGCGCCTACGGCGTGAACACCGGGCTGGGGGCGCTGTGCAATGTATCGCTGCAAGGCGAGCAACTCAGCCAATTGTCGCGCAATACCTTGCTTAGCCATGCCTGCGGCGTCGGCCCGGTGCTGAGCGACGAACAGACCCGCGCGATCATCTGCGCGGCCCTCGTCAACTACAGCCACGGCCATTCCGGCCTGCACCCTCAAGTGGTGCGGGCACTGCTGGCGCTACTCAACCATGGCATCACCCCGCAAGTGCCGTCCCAGGGTTCGGTGGGTTACCTGACCCACATGGCCCACGTCGGCGTGGCGTTGCTGGGTGTCGGCAATGTGAGCTATCGCGGCGGCATTGTCTCGGCGCAGCAAGCCTTGCAGGCCGAAGGCTTGCAGCCCGTTGAGCTTGGCGCCAAGGACGGTCTGTGCCTGGTCAACGGCACGCCATGCATGACCGGCCTGAGCTGCCTGGCCCTGGCCGATGCCGATCATCTGCTGCAGTGGGCCGACGTGATCGGCGCCATGAGCTTCGAGGCCCAGCGCGGTCAGCTCGACGCGTTCGACGCAAACATTATCGCCCTCAAGCCCCACCCCGGCATGCAGTTGGTGGGCGCCAACCTGCGCGCGTTGCTCGACGGCAGCGAGGTGATCGCCGCCAGCCAGGGCATACGCACCCAAGATGCCCTGAGCTTGCGCTCGATCCCGCAAATCCATGGCGCGACGCGTGACCAGGTGGCGCACGCCACCCAGCAGATCGAGACTGAACTCAACAGCGTCACCGATAACCCACTGGTGCTCGGCACGCCGGACAACTACCGCGTGGTGTCCCAGGCCAACCCTCACGGGCAGTCGGTCGCGCTGGCGGCGGATATGCTCGCCATCGCCATGGCCGAAATAGGCTCGGTGGCCGAGCGCCGCCTGGATCGCTTGATCAACCCCCATGTCAGTGGCCTGCCGGCGTTTCTGGTAAGCAACCCCGGGGTCAACTCCGGCATGATGATCGTGCAGTACGTCGCCGCGTCGTTGTGTGGGCAGAATCGCCAACTGGCGCAGCCGGCGGCGCTCGACAATTTCGTCACCTCGGGCCTGCAGGAAGACCACCTCAGCATGGGCACCAATGCCGCGCTCAAGCTGCACCAGGTGTTGGCCAACGTGACTCAGATCCTCGCCATCGAGTACTTACTGGCGGCCCAGGCTTTTGAATTTCTAAAAACGCAACGCTTCGGCGCCGGCACCGAGCGTGCCTGGCGTTTACTGCGCGAACAGATCCCGCCCTACGAGCAGGACCGCTGGCTGGCGCCGGACATCGCGACCGCCGCCGCACTGCTCAAGGACAGCGCTTTGCTGCATCAAGCATTTCCCCATTTGCACTGAACAATAATTCCAAAGGAGCATCACTGTGACTGCGCTAAATCTGATTCCAGGCCAACTTAGCCTTGCCCAACTGCGGGCCATCTATCAGCAGCCGGTAACCCTCAGCCTGGATGCCAGCGCATCGGCGCAGATCGACGCCAGCGTGGCCTGTGTCGAGCAGATCCTCGCCGAAAACCGCACCGCCTACGGCATCAACACCGGCTTCGGCCTGCTGGCCTCCACGCGCATCGCCAGCGAAGACCTGGAAAACCTTCAACGCTCCCTGGTGTTGTCCCACGCCGCCGGTGTCGGCGAGCCGATCAGCGACGCACTGGTGCGATTGGTGATGGTGCTCAAGGTCAACAGCCTCAGCCGTGGTTTCTCCGGCATCCGTCGCGTGGTGATCGATGCACTGATCGCGCTGATCAACGCCGAGGTCTACCCGCATATTCCGTTGAAAGGTTCCGTCGGCGCCTCCGGTGACTTGGCGCCCCTGGCCCACATGTCCCTGGTGCTGCTCGGCGAAGGCAAGGCGCGCTACAAAGGCGAATGGCTTGAAGCAAAAGACGCGCTCAAGGTCGCTGGCCTTGCGCCGCTGACCCTGGCGGCGAAGGAAGGCCTGGCGCTGCTTAACGGCACCCAGGTGTCTACCGCCTATGCTTTGCGCGGCCTGTTCGAAGGTGAAGACCTGTTCGCCGGTGCCTTGGCGTGCGGCGGTCTGACCGTGGAAGCGGTGCTGGGCTCGCGCTCGCCGTTCGATGCGCGCATCCATGCGGCTCGCGGTCAGCGTGGGCAGATCGATGCGGCGGCGGCTTACCGTGATCTGCTGGGCGAAAGCAGCCAGGTGTCGCAGTCGCACCAGAACTGCGACAAGGTGCAGGATCCGTATTCCCTGCGTTGCCAGCCACAAGTCATGGGCGCTTGCTTGACCCAGTTGCGCCAGGCTGCCGAGGTGCTGGTGGTGGAAGCCAACGCCGTATCGGATAACCCACTGGTCTTTGCCGCCGAGGGTGATGTGATCTCCGGCGGTAACTTCCATGCCGAACCGGTGGCCATGGCCGCCGACAACATGGCGCTGGCCATCGCCGAAATCGGTTCGCTCAGTGAGCGACGCATCTCGCTGATGATGGACAAGCACATGTCCCAGTTGCCGCCGTTCCTGGTGGGCAATGGCGGGGTCAACTCCGGTTTCATGATCGCCCAGGTCACCGCCGCCGCATTGGCCAGCGAGAACAAAGCGCTGGCCCATCCCCATAGCGTCGACAGCCTACCGACCTCGGCCAACCAGGAAGACCACGTGTCGATGGCTCCGGCGGCCGGCAAGCGTCTGTGGGAAATGGCCGAAAACACCCGTGGCATCCTTGCCGTGGAATGGCTGGCGGCGTGCCAGGGCCTGGACCTGCGCGAAGGCTTGAAAACCTCCCCCAAGCTGGAAAAGGCCCGGGGCATCCTCCGCAGCCAAGTGGCGTTTTACGACAAGGACCGCTTCTTCGCCCCGGACATCCTCGCCGCTAGCGAACTGCTCGCCAGCCGCTGTCTGAATGAGCTGGTCCCGGCCCAGTTGCTGCCGAGCCTGTAACCCAAGGAGTGTCGGATGAAAACCCTTTGGCAACACTGCCACGTCGCAACCATGGCCCAGGGCAAGTACTCGATCATCGAGGATGCGGCTATGGTCACCGCCGGTTCGCTGATCGAGTGGATCGGCCCGCGCAGCCAGGCGCCCAGCGCGGATTACGCCCAGGTCCACGACCTGCAAGGCGCGTGGGTGACCCCTGGGCTGATCGATTGCCATACCCACACGGTGTTCGGTGGCAATCGCAGCGGTGAGTTCGAGCAACGCCTTGAAGGCGTGAGCTATGCCGAGATCGCGGCGCAGGGCGGTGGGATTGCCAGCACCGTACGCGCCACCCGCGCCGCCAGTGAAGATGAACTGTTCGCCAGCGCCCATAAGCGCCTGCGCAGTTTGTTGCGTGACGGCGTGACCACGGTGGAAATCAAATCCGGCTACGGCCTCGATTTGGCCAGCGAGCGCAAATTGCTGCGGGTGATTCGCCGTCTCGGTGAGGCGCTGCCGGTCAGCGTGCGCGCCACTTGCCTGGCCGCCCATGCCTTGCCGCCGGAGTACAAGGATCGCGCCGACGACTACATTGAGCATATCTGCCAGGAGATGCTGCCGGCCCTGGCGGCCGAAGGCCTGGTGGATGCGGTGGATGCGTTTTGCGAATACCTGGCGTTTTCCCCTGCACAAGTGGCGCGAGTGTTTGACGTCGCGCAGCAACTCGGCCTGCCTTTGAAGCTGCACGCCGAACAGTTGTCCTCGTTGCACGGCTCCAGCCTGGCGGCGCGTTACCAAGCGTTGTCCGCCGATCACCTGGAGTTTATGACCGAAGAAGACGCCATCGCCATGGCCGCCGCCGGCACCGTCGCGGTACTGCTGCCGGGGGCGTTCTACTTTCTACGCGAAACCCAGTTGCCGCCTATGGAGGCCCTGCGCAAGCACGGTGTGAAAATCGCCATCGCCAGCGACCTCAACCCCGGCACCTCGCCGGCGCTGTCTGTGCGCCTGATGCTGAACATGGCCTGCACCTTGTTCCGCATGACCCCGGAAGAAGCCCTGGCCGGCGCTACCCAACACGCGGCCAGCGCGCTGGGCATGGGCGACACACATGGTTCGCTGGAAGTGGGCAAGGTCGCGGATTTTGTCGCCTGGCAGATCGATCGTCCGGCCGACCTGGCTTACTGGTTGGGCGGCGAACTGGATAAACGCGTCGTGCGCCATGGCGTCGATGCCATCGTTTAAGGAGTACCGTTGTGGATAACGTTCTGAACTTCAAGCAAGGCCGCACACCGCTGCTGATCAGCATGCCCCACGCCGGCCTGCGCCTCACACCTGCGGTAAAGGCCGGGCTGATCCCCGAGGCGCAGAGCCTGCCGGACACCGATTGGCATATCCCTTTGCTGTATGACTTTGCCGAGGAACTGGGGGCCAGCACCTTGTCGGCGGAGTATTCGCGGTTTGTCATCGATCTGAACCGACCGTCCGACGACACGCCGCTGTACGCCGGCGCCACCACCGGCCTGTACCCCAAAACCCTGTTCGATGGCGTGCCGTTGTTTGTCGAAGGCCAGGAGCCGTCCGAGGAGGAACGGGCGACCTACCTGCAGAAAATCTGGGGCCCCTACCACCGCGCGCTGCAAGAAGAGTTGGCGCGGCTCAAGGCTGAGTTCGGCTATGCGTTGCTGTTCGATGCGCACTCGATTCGCTCGGTGATCCCGCACCTGTTCGACGGCAAACTGCCGGACTTCAACCTCGGCACCTTCAACGGCGCGGCATGCGACCCGGAACTGGCCGGCCAGCTCGAAGCCATCTGCGCCAGGCACACGCAGTACACCCATGTGCTTAACGGGCGCTTCAAGGGCGGGCATATCACCCGGCATTACGGCAACCCGGCCGAGAATATCCACGCCGTGCAGTTGGAGTTGTGCCAGAGCACCTATATGGAGGAGTTCGAACCGTTCAAGTACCGCGCGGACCTGGCTGAGCCGACGCGAGTGGTATTGAAGCAGTTGCTCGAAGGTTTGTTGGACTGGGGACGCAAGCGCTACGGCTAGGGAGGATCTACAGCGTTGGCCTTACCCTAAGCCAAATACAGTTCCAACTGTGGGAGGGGCTTGCCCCCGATAGCCATAGGTATCTACATAAGTCTCAAAGGTTGAAATAACTCTGTGGTGAGCGAGCCCGCTCACCACTGCCAAGCCCTCATCCCAAGCCTTGCCTACCTGGGGAGCGAAGGGCTGACACAGGTCTAAGCGCTCAAGGACATGCTCATTGCACAATTCGGGTTTATAGTGCCAGACGGCAGAATAATAGACGTCCCCCCAGGGATGAACCCGACCCCCTACGGAGCGCGCAATGCAGACTTGGTACCCGCAGATCAAACCCTACGCCCGGCACGATCTGGCCGTCGATGACACCCATACCCTGTATGTCGATGAAAGTGGCTCTCCCGAAGGCTTGCCCGTTGTATTCATCCATGGTGGCCCTGGCGCCGGTTGCGACGCCCAGAGCCGCTGCTATTTCGACCCCAACCTGTACCGCATCGTGACCTTCGACCAACGGGGTTGCGGTCGCTCCACGCCACGCGCCAGCCTGGAAAACAACACCACCTGGGACCTGGTCGCCGACATGGAGCGCATCCGCGAGCACCTGGGCATCGATAAATGGGTGCTGTTCGGTGGCTCCTGGGGGTCGACCCTGGCCCTGGCCTATGCGCAAACCCATCCCGAGCGCGTGCATGGCCTGATCGTGCGCGGCATCTTCCTGGCCCGTCCGCAGGACATCCACTGGTTCTACCAGGAAGGCGCGAGCCGCTTGTTCCCGGATTACTGGCAGGACTACATCGCGCCGATCCCGGCCGATGAGCGTCACGACATGATCGCGGCCTATCACAAGCGCCTCACCGGTAACGACCAGATCGCCCAGATGCACGCGGCCAAGGCGTGGTCCGGCTGGGAAGGGCGCATGCTCGGCTTGTGCCCGAGCCCGCAGCATGTGGAGCGGTTTTCCGAGCCGCAGCGGGCGTTGTCGATTGCGCGCATCGAGTGCCATTACTTCACTAACCACTCGTTCCTGGAACCCAACCAACTGATCCGCGATATGCATAAGATTGCGCACCTGCCTGGCGTAATCATCCATGGGCGCTACGATATGATCTGCCCGTTGGATAACGCTTGGGAGTTGCACCAGGCGTGGCCCAACAGCGAGCTACAGGTGATCCGCGAGGCGGGCCATGCGGCGTCCGAGCCTGGCATCACCGACGCGCTGGTGCGCGCGACCGGCGAAATGGCCCGGCGTTTGCTCGACCTGCCGCCTGAAGAAGCATGAAGGGGCTGCTGCAACGGGTGCGTGGTGCCCGGGTCGAGGTAGCAGGTGAAATCGTGGGGGCCATCGATCAGGGGTTGCTGGTGCTGGTGGCTGTCGAGCCTTCAGATACCCCTGAGAGTGCCGACAAATTGCTGCACAAGTTGCTGAACTATCGGGTGTTCAGCGATGACGAAGGCAAGATGAACCTGTCGCTCAAGGACATTGACGGCGGTTTGCTGCTGGTCTCGCAATTCACCCTGGCGGCGGATACCAAGAGCGGCTTGCGGCCCAGCTTCTCCACGGCGGCCCCTCCGGCCCTGGGAGCGGCGCTTTTTGAGCACTTGCTGTTACAAGCGCAACAATTGCATGGCAGGGTGGCGTCGGGGCGTTTTGGCGCGGATATGCAGGTGCATTTGGTCAATGATGGCCCTGTGACGTTCCTCTTGCAGACGTGAATGTATTGAAAACGACTTTTAATGCTTAAAAACGCAGGATTTCGCTACAAATACTTCGTTGCCCCTGATGCGTTGTCTCGCGGGCTACTAGATAATCGCGCGCTACGGGGATCAGCGTTGTTTGGTCCATTTTTGACTTAGGTAGAGACTTGTCCGACAACCATTGGGGAATCATTTTGACCCAGGGTAGTCGGAACAATGCTCGCCAACCTGGCATATAGATAGCTGGCCGTTGGTTTTTTGATCTGTTTTCGGCGAGGGTTGCTCGTGATTGTTAGTCCCTGTAATGCACCAAAATTGTCTGCCAAACGGTTACGAAACGCACTGGTGACGGGCTCTGCCCTGTTTTGCCTGTTCGGCGCGGGTCAACTGTGGGCATTCAGTCTGGATGATGTGTCGGCCAAGGCAAAAGAGCTGGCCGGGCAGAAGTACGAAGCTCCGCGCAGCAATCTGCCAAACGAATTCCGCGAAATGAAGTTTGCGGACTATCAGAAAATTCGTTTCCGCAATGAAAAAGCCGAGTGGGCCGATCAGAACACCCCGTTCAAGCTGTCCTTCTATCACCAGGGTATGCACTTCGATACGCCGGTGAAAATCAACGAAGTCACCGCTGACAGCGTTCAGGAAATCAAATACGACCCGTCGCGTTTCGATTTCGGTGATGTGAAATTCGATCCTAAGGCCACCGAACAACTGGGTTATGCCGGTTTCCGTGTTCTGTTCCCTATCAATAAGAGCGACAAGCAAGACGAAATCATGACCATGCTCGGCGCCAGTTACTTCCGCGTCGTGGGCAAGGACCAGGTCTATGGCCTGTCCGCCCGTGGCATGGCGATCGACACTGCGCTGCCGTCCGGCGAAGAATTCCCGCGGTTCACCGAGTTCTGGATCGAGCGTCCGAAGCCGGGTGACAAGCACCTGGTGATCTTTGCCCTGCTGGATTCGCCGCGCGCGACCGGCGCCTATCGCCTGATCCTGCGTCCGGGCACCGACACTGTGGTCGACGTCAAATCCCAGATGTTCCTGCGCGACAAGGTCAGCAAACTCGGGGTGGCCCCGCTGACCAGCATGTTCCTGTTCGGCGCGAACCAGCCGTCCAAAGTACTCAACTACCGTCGCGAACTGCACGACTCCAGCGGTCTGTCGATCCATGCCGGCAACGGCGAGTGGATCTGGCGTCCACTGAACAACCCTAAACACCTGTCGGTCAGCAATTTCAGCGTAGAGAACCCGCGCGGTTTCGGCCTGCTGCAACGTGGTCGCAACTTCAGCCACTACGAAGACCTGGACGACAACTACGACAAGCGCCCAAGCGCCTGGATCGAACCTGAAGGCGACTGGGGCAAGGGCTCCGTGGACCTGGTTGAGATCCCGACCGCCGACGAGACCAATGACAACATCGTTGCGTTCTGGAGCCCGGAAAAACTGCCGGAAGTCGGTCAGCCGCTGGACGTAGCCTACCGCCTGCACTGGACTCTGGACGACGCCGCGTTCCATTCGCCGGACAGTGCCTGGGTCAAGCAGACCCTGCGTTCCACCGGTGACGTGAAGCAATCCAACCTGATCCGTCAGCCGGATGGCAGCGTCGCTTACCTGGTGGACTTCGAAGGCCCGTCCCTGAAGAAACTGCTGCCGGACGCGCCTGTGCGCAGCCAGGTGAGCGTGGGTGACAACGCTGAACTGGTTGAAAACAGCGTGCGTTACAACGAGCACACCAAAGGCTGGCGCCTGACCCTGCGCATGAAGATCAAGGACCCGAGCAAGCCGACCGAAATGCGTGCCGCCCTGGTGCAGGACGTTGCTCAGCCAGAGCCTGAGCATGTGTCGACCCAGGTCCTCAAGGCCGACAAGGTATTGGCCAAGCAACACGAGAAACAGGCCAAGAAAGACGCCAAAGACAAGGAAGCCAAGCAGCCAGAAGCTGCCCCAGCCACACCGGAGCCGATCAAGACCGAACAGGTCCTGACCGAAACCTGGAGCTATCAGTTGCCTGCCGATGAGTAATTCTCAAGTCCAGCCAGAGACTCTGTCCGAGTATTTGGCGCATCTTCCGATGACTGCAGAGCAGCGCGCCGAACTGGCGGGCTGCTCCTCCTTCGCCGAATTGCATCAACGCCTGTCGTCCGCGACCTTCGACGAACCGGTCGACGCCGCTCAAGCGTCGGTGGGTCGCCGGTTGACCCTCAGCACGGCCGAAGAGCTGCAAGACGCCGAAATGCTTGCGGTCGATGCTGCCGGTCGCGTCTGCCTCAAAGCCACGCCGCCGATCCATCGCACCCGCGTGGTGCCGGAGCCGTGGCGCACCAATATCCTGGTGCGCGGCTGGCGTCGCCTCACCGGGCGCAGCAACCCGCCCAAACCGCCGAAGGATGAACGGGTATTGCCGGCCGCGCGCTGGCGCACCGTCGGTTCGATCCGTCGCTATATCCTGTTGGTGCTGATGCTCGGCCAGACCATCGTGGCCGGCTGGTACATGAAAGGCATCATGCCGTACCAGGGCTGGTCGCTGGTGGACTTCGACGAAATCCGCAATCAGACCCTGCTGCAGACCGCCACCCAGGTGCTGCCTTACGCCCTGCAAACCAGCATCCTGATCATGTTCGGGATTTTGTTCTGCTGGGTGTCGGCCGGTTTCTGGACAGCGCTGATGGGCTTCCTAGAGTTGCTCACTGGCCACGATAAATACCGGATCTCCGGTAAAAGTGCCGGCAACGAGCCGATCCCGAAAGACGCCCGCACCGCGCTGGTGATGCCGATCTGTAACGAAGACGTGCCCCGGGTATTCGCCGGCCTGCGCGCCACGTTCGAATCGGTGGCCGCGACCGGTGACCTGGACCGCTTCGACTTTTTCGTGCTCAGCGACAGTAACGACGCCGACATCTGCATCGCCGAGCAGCAGGCCTGGCTCGACGTGTGTCGCGAAGCCGGTGGTTTCGGCAAGATCTTCTATCGCCGTCGCCGTCGTCGTGTAAAACGTAAGAGCGGCAACCTCGACGACTTCTGCCGTCGTTGGGGCGGTGACTACAAGTACATGGTGGTCCTCGACGCCGACAGCGTGATGAGCGGCGAATGCCTGACCAGCCTGGTGCGCCTGATGGAAGCCACGCCGGATGCCGGGATTATCCAGACCGCGCCGCGTGCGTCGGGCATGGACACCCTGTATGCGCGCATGCAGCAGTTCGCCACTCGTGTATATGGCCCGCTGTTCACCGCCGGCCTGCACTTCTGGCAGCTGGGTGAATCCCACTACTGGGGTCACAACGCAATCATCCGCATGAAGCCGTTTATCGAGCACTGCGCCCTGGCACCGTTGCCGGGTAAAGGCGCGTTCGCCGGGTCCATCCTGTCCCACGACTTCGTAGAAGCGGCGCTGATGCGTCGGGCCGGCTGGGGTGTGTGGATTGCCTACGACCTGCCGGGTAGCTATGAAGAACTGCCGCCGAACCTGTTGGACGAACTCAAGCGTGACCGTCGCTGGTGCCACGGTAACCTGATGAACTTCCGTCTGTTCCTGGTTAAAGGCATGCACCCGGTGCACCGTGCGGTGTTCCTGACCGGCGTGATGTCCTACCTGTCGGCGCCGTTGTGGTTCCTGTTCCTAGTGCTGTCCACCGCGTTGCTGGCGGTGAACACCCTGATGGAGCCGCAGTACTTCATGGCGCCGCGCCAGTTGTACCCGCTGTGGCCGCAGTGGCATCCGGACAAGGCGGTGGCGTTGTTCTCCACCACTATCGTGCTGCTGTTCCTGCCTAAATTGCTGAGCATCATCCTGATCTGGGCCAAGGGCGCAAAAGAGTTCGGCGGCAAGTTCAAGGTCACGATGTCCATGCTGCTGGAAATGCTGTTTTCCATGCTGCTGGCGCCGGTGCGGATGATTTTCCACACCCGTTTCGTGCTCGCCGCGTTCCTCGGCTGGGCCGCGACCTGGAATTCGCCAAAGCGTGATGACGACTCCACCACCTGGGGCGAAGCGTTCAAGCGCCACGGCACGCAAACCTTGCTGGGCTTCTTGTGGGCCTTGCTGGTGGTGTGGTTGAACCCAAGCTTCCTGTGGTGGCTGGTGCCGATTGTCGGGTCGCTGATGTTGTCGATCCCGGTGTCAGTGATCTCCAGTCGGGTGAACCTGGGCCTCAAGTCCCGTGACGAGAGCCTGTTCCTGATCCCCGAGGAATACAATCCGCCCCAGGCGCTGGTGTCGACCGACAAGTACACCCACGAAAATCGCTGGCACGCCCTGCACGACGGCTTCGTGCGCTCGGTGGTCGACCCGCAGCAGAACGCCCTGGCCTGTGCCTTGGCGACGTCGCGTCACGGTCAGGCCGAGCCGATCGAGTACCTGCGTGCCGAACGCGTGCGCCATGCGCTGAAAGTCGGCCCCGCCGGCCTCAACAATGCCGAACGTGTGGCCTTGCTCAGTGATCCGGTAGCCCTGGCCCGCCTGCACGAGCTGGTCTGGAGCGAAGGGCACGCCGAGTGGCTCGCCGCCTGGCGTGGCTCGATCAAGGCTGACCCGCACGCGCCGTTGCTGCCTCTGCAACCGCTGTCGTCCCAGGCCCAACCGGCCTGATTCAAACACCCCCGAGGGCTTACCTCGGGGGTGTTTCAAGCGCTTTTCCTACAACGTTTTCTTTCCCGCTAAAAACGATCTAACCCCTTGTTATTTCGAAACAAAATACCCCTGCCAAGGGCGTATTGGCGTGCCCGTGGCTGGGGTAGGATCGCCCCCCAATTCGTTTCGGCCACAGGGGGATTCATGATCAAAAGGTATTGTGCGGCGTTGCTGCTGAGCGCCGTCGCCTGGCTTCAACAGGACGTGCAGGCAGGCGCCATTGACGATGCTGTACGGCGTGGTGTGCTGAAAGTGGGCACCACTCCCACCTATGTGCCCTTCGAAATGACCGATAAGCAGGGGCGTATCGTCGGCTTTGAAATCGACCTGCTCACGGTCATGAGCCAAGCCATGGGCGTGGAGCTTGAACTGGTCTCGGTGCCTTACACCGAGTTGGTACCGGGGTTGCTGGCCAGAAAGTTCGACATGATCGGCAGTGGCATGACCGTGACCCAGGAGCGCAACCTGAAACTCAACTTCAGCGACTCCTTCATTGTGGTAGGCCAAACCGTGTTGCTGCATCCCAGCCTGGTCGGCAAGGTCACCAGTGTTGAAGACCTGGATGATCCCCATTACCGCATCGCCACCACCGAAGGCACCACCGGCGAAGCCGCGGCGCGGCGCTTTCTGGGGGCGGCGCGATTGAGCCGTTTCGCCACCCCGGAGGAGGGTGTGCGCCACGTGGTGGATGGCAAGGCCGATGCGTTTATCCACGATGCGCCCTATAACCTGATCGCCCTGAGCCGTGCGGAAAATAGTGCTTTGTTCTTGCTGGAGCAGCCGTTCACCTTCGAACCGCTGGCCTTTGGGTTGAAGAAAGGCGACTTCGACAGCCTCAACTGGATCAATCATTTCTTGAATCAGGTCGCCCAGGACGGCACCTACGATCGCCTGCATGACAAGTGGTTCAAGGACACCGACTGGCTTACGGAAATCGACTGAAAGTCATAACTGCTTACATAACAATTATTTGCCGTTGCCCCCTGCGCGCGTGTCTACCCTCTGTGCTCGAACATCCCGTTGTGGGCCTTTTCCGACATACGCAATAACAATTACCCGTGAAACCTTTGTGACCGGCAGTGAGTGGGTTAGGATCGCACCCCGAAATGGCGCAGCCCTTTTGTGCGCCGACCTTATAAGAATCGTTCAGGGGACTTGATGATGAAAAAGTATCTTTCGATGCTGCTGCTAGGCGTCACCGCACTGGTCGCGGCCACTGCGGCCCAGGCCGGCGCCATCGACGATGCGGTCAAGCGCGGCACGCTGAAAGTCGGGATGGACCCGACTTACATGCCGTTCGAAATGACGGACAAGCGCGGCGAAATCATCGGTTTCGAAGTCGACATCCTCAAGGCCATGGCCAAGTCCATGGGCGTCAAGCTGGAGCTGGTCTCCACCGGCTATGACGGCATCATCCCGGCCTTCTTGACCGGCAAGTTCGACATGATCGGCAGCGGCATGACCCTGACCCAGGAACGCAACCTGCGCCTGAACTTCAGCGAACCGTTCATCGTGGTCGGCCAGACCCTGCTGATCCGCAAGGACCTGGAAGGCACCATCAAGTCCTACAAAGACCTGAACGACGAGAAATACCGCCTGACTTCCAAGCTCGGCACCACCGGTGAAATGGTCGCGAAGAAGCTGATCTCCAAGGCCAAGTACCACGGCTACGACAACGAGCAGGAAGGTGTACTGGACGTGGTCAACGGCAAGGCCGATGCCTTTGTGTATGACGCGCCGTACAACGTGGTGGCCGAGAAGAAAGTCGGCAACGGCAAACTGGTGTTCCTGGACGAACCGTTCACCTTCGAGCCCCTGGCGTTCGGTTTGAAGAAAGGCGACTACGACAGCATCAACTTCATCAACAACTTCCTGCACCAGATCAAGAACGACGGCACCTACGATCGCATCCATGACAAGTGGTTCAAGAGCTCCGAGTGGCTCAAGGACATGGAATAAGGTCCGACTGAACACCGCGTAGCGCCCATCGCAGGCAAGACTGCCACGTTTGACTGTTGGAACTCGGTCAAGTGTGGGAGTGGCCTTGCCCACAATGGCGGCCTACCAGGCAACACACATCCGGAAAGATCAATGAAACAGAAAAAAGCCCAATGGCCCTGGCATCTGCTGACGGTGGTCGTGCTGGTTGGCTTGGCCGGCGCCTTGTATTACGCCACCTCGCTGATGTCCTACGAATGGCGTTGGAACCGCGTACCGCAGTACTTCGCCTATCAGGCGGAAACTGCCCAGCGCGCGGCGGATATCTCCACCGTCGTTGAGCTGGTACGCAATGGCGACACAGCCGAAGTCACCTTGCGCAATGACGCGGGCGTCGAGCAAAAGCTCACCGTCGCCGACAACAGCTTGCAAGTGGCCCGCGGCGATGATGTGGCCGAGGGCGATGTGGTCGGTGTGACCCGGCACTGGGCGTTGGGCCCGTTGATGTGGGGGCTGTGGACCACGTTGTGGCTGTCGGTGGTGTCCGGCATCCTGGGCCTGGTGATCGGTCTGGCGACCGGCCTGTGTCGCTTGTCCAGCAACCCGACCCTGCGCGACCTGTCGACGATCTATGTCGAATTGGTGCGCGGCACGCCGCTGCTGGTGCAGATCTTCATTTTCTATTTCTTTATCGGCACGGTGCTCAACCTTTCCCGCGAATTTGCCGGGATCGCCGCGCTGTCGCTGTTTACCGGCGCCTATGTGGCGGAAATCGTGCGCGCCGGTGTGCAGTCGATCACCCGTGGTCAGAACGAGGCCGCGCGATCCCTGGGCCTGAGTGCCAGCCAGTCGATGCGTCACGTCGTGTTGCCCCAGGCGTTCAAGCGCGTGTTGCCGCCGCTGGCCGGGCAATTTATCAGCCTGGTCAAGGACACCTCGCTGGTTTCGGTGATCGCCATCACCGAACTGCTCAAGAGCGGCCGCGAAGTGATCACCACCTCGTTCTCACCGTTCGAAATCCTGTTCTGCGTCGCAGGCCTGTACCTGCTGATCAACCTGCCGCTGTCGAAAATGGCCAGCCGGCTTGAGCGGAGGCTCGCGCAAAGTGATTGAAGTCCGCGATCTGGTAAAAGTCTTCGATACCCGTGGGCAGGTCGTCCGCGCGGTGGATAACGTCACCACCCAGGTGGCCAAGGGCGAAGTGCTGGTGGTGATCGGCCCGTCCGGTTCCGGCAAGTCCACCTTCCTGCGCTGCCTCAATGGCCTGGAAGAATTCGACTCAGGCTCGGTGAGCATCGACGGCCTGCAACTGGCTGATCCGAAAACCGACGTGAACGCCTATCGCCGCGAAGTCGGCATGGTGTTCCAGCACTTCAACCTGTTCCCCCATATGACCGTGCTGGAAAACCTGTGCCTGGCGCAGAAAGTCGTGCGCAAGCGCGGTAAGCAGGAGCGTGAGGCCAAGGCTTTGGCGCTGCTGGAAAAGGTCGGTATCGCGCAAAAGGCCAACGAGTTTCCATCCCGCTTGTCCGGCGGTCAGCAACAGCGGGTAGCCATCGCCCGGGCCTTGGCGATGGACCCCAAAGTGATGCTGTTCGACGAGCCCACCTCGGCCCTCGACCCGGAAATGGTCGGTGAGGTGCTCGATGTGATGAAGACCCTGGCCCTGGAAGGCATGACCATGGTCTGCGTCACCCACGAAATGGGCTTTGCCCGCGAAGTGGCCGATCGTGTGCTGTTCTTCGATCACGGCAAGTTGCTGGAAGACGCGGCCCCCGCCGCGTTCTTCGAGGCCCCCAAGGACCCGCGCGCCCAAGCCTTCCTGCGCCAGGTGCTGTAATCGGCCGGGGCGCGTTCAGACCTTGAACCGCCCCACACATGCCTGCAGATCCGTGCCCAAGCGGGCCAGCTCAGTGCTCGCCGCGGCCGTTTGCTCACTGGCAGTGGCGGTCTGTTCCGACACGTCCCGCACCTTCAATACGCTGCGATTGATCTCTTCGGCCACCGCGCTCTGCTCCTCGGCCGCCGCGGCGATCTGTGGGTTCATTTCCTGAATCACCCCCACCGTGCGTGCGATCTCCATCAAGGCCTCGCCGGCGTTGCGGGTCAGGCCGACGCTTTGATCGGTCAGCGCGCGGCTGTTGTCCATAATGTCGGCCACCTGTTGCGTGCCGCTGTGCAGACCGCCGATCAGTTCCTCGATTTCCTCGGCGGACTGCTGGGTGCGTTGGGCGAGGCTGCGCACTTCATCGGCGACCACCGCAAAGCCTTGGCCGGCCTCCCCAGCACGGGCCGCTTCGATGGCGGCGTTGAGGGCCAACAGGTTGGTCTGCTGCGACACCGACTTGATCACTTCCAGTACGCTGCCGATCTTCTGGCTCTCCCGTTGCAGCCCCAACATGGCCTGGCTGGAGCGCGCCATTTCATGGGCCAGATGCTCGATCTGCGCCACGGCATCCGTCACCACTCGGTCGCCCAGCTCGGTTTGCTGGTTGGCCTGCTTGGCGGCGATCGACGCCTGTTCGGCATGCCTCGCCACTTCCTGGGCGGTGGCCAGCATTTCGTTCATGGCGGTGGCGACCTGTTCGGTTTCGTCGCGTTGATTGTTGACCCCCGAGCGAGTCTGTTCGGTGACCGTGGACAGCTCCTCGGCGGCGCTGGCGATCTGCCTGGCGTTGTCGCTGATGTTGCCGATCAGGGCGCGCAGGTTGAGCGTCATTTGCGTCATGCTGCACTGCAATTGGCCCAATTCGTCCCGGCGTCGGGTCTGGACATCATGGCTCAGGTCGCCGTCGGCAATGCGATTGGCCACCGCCAGGGCTTTGCGCAATGGCTTGACGATCTGCCCGGCGATAACCCACGCGGCCAAGGCGCCGAAGATCAGCGCGGCGGCCGTGGTCGCCAACGTCTGGGTGCGTGCGTGATCGGCGGCGAGGTCGCGTCGTTGGGTCTGGTCCTGGCTCAACAGGTCGCTCTGCGCGAGCAGTTGATCCAGCTGTTGCTCTAACTGGGCTTGCGCGGTCTCGGTGCTCAGTTGCGCCTCCTTGAGGCGGGTGAGATGGGTGCGGATGCTTTGCACGGCGTTGGTCAGCGCGCTGTTATCCACCGGCAGCTTCGCCACGGCGGCGAGGGTCAGTTCCAGGCTGCGCTCCGCGTCGCTGACGGCCTGGGCGTAGGCCTCCAGCGAATCGGCGGCCCAGGCCGCGCTCTGGGCGCTGTCTTCGGCGTGCCCAATGGCCTGGCGAAGATTCTCGATAGCATCCAGGGCCTTTTCATCCTCCTGATCCGGCAGGTCGCTGGCCAGTTGCGCCAGTACATCGCCGATGCGCACGGTGCTTTGTTTCAATTGCTCGCGGGCGTTTTCCCGTTTCTCCACGCGGGTGGGTATGTCCTTGAGGGTCGTTTTGAACGCATCGGACAGACGCGTCATCTCCTGTAAATACTGAATGGACTGGGCGACTTTGAGGCGGTTGGAGAGTTCTGCCAGCGCGGCCTCGACTTTTTCCATGCCGTGGCTTAATCGATCGAGGCTTTTGGCATCGTCCAGCGTGCGGTAAACGATGCGATCGGAGCGCAGTTCTTCGCCGGCCACGGCCAATTGCGCGAGCACGGTGAGGGTTTGCGAGCGGTAAAGGGATGCGGCCAGGGCCTGCCAGCCGGTCACGGCGATGACCAGGCTCAGGGCCAGTACCAGGGCGAAGCCCAGGGCCAGTTTGAGGGTGACGCTGGCGTCGCCCAATAGGTGAGTCATTCGACGAAGCATGGTTAACCTCCGACAAGTGAACGAGGGACGTTCGTCAACGTATCGGCGCACCACGGGCGCGCTAACGCGGTGAACTGAGTTCAACGCTAGTTCTGTTGTCGGTGGGGAGAGCCTGAAAAACTCGTAGGAAATTTCACAGGCTGACAACGGCGACCCGAGGCAGGTCGCCGTGACACAGGGGGTCAGACGCGGAAGCGGCCGACCAGGGCTTGCAGGTGGGTGCCCAGGCGCGCGAGTTCGGTGCTCGACGTGGCGGTCTCTTCGCTGGCGGCGGCGGTCTGTTCCGAGATGTCGCGCACGTTCAGCACGCTGCGGTTGATCTCTTCGGCCACGGCGCTCTGTTGCTCGGCGGCGGTGGCGATCTGGGAGTTCATCGCCTGGATCGTCGATACGGTACGGGTGATGCTGGCCAGGGCACTGCCGGCGCGGCGGGTCAGTTCGACACTGCTGTCGGTGAGGCCGCGGCTGTTGTCCATGATGGCCGCCACCTGCTGAGTGCCGGTTTGCAGGCCGGCAATCAGCTCTTCGATCTCTTCGGTGGACTTCTGGGTGCGCTGCGCCAGGCTGCGCACTTCATCGGCCACCACGGCGAACCCGCGCCCGGCTTCACCGGCCCGTGCCGCTTCAATCGCGGCGTTGAGTGCCAACAGGTTGGTTTGCTGGGCCACGGACTTGATCACGTCGAGCACGCTGCCGATCTTGTCGCTTTCGCGCTTGAGATCGCCCATGGCCTCGGTGGAGTTGCCGACCTCGGTGGCCAAGCGCTCGATCTGGGCAATCGCCTCGCCCACCACCTTGTCGCCCTCACGGGCCTGCTGGTCGGCGGCCACGGCGGCTTCGGAGGCTTCTTCGGCATTGCGCGCCACTTCCTGCACGGTGGCGGCCATTTCGTTCATGGCGGTGGCCACCTGATCGGTCTCGACCTTCTGGCTGTTGACCCCGGCACTGGTCTGTTCGGTCACGGCGGACAGCTGTTCGGCGGCGCTGGCGATCTGGGTCACGCCATCGCTGATACCGCCGATCAACTCACGCAGGCCCACGGTCATGCTTTGCATGGCCCGTTGCAGTTGGCCCAGTTCGTCCTGGCGCAGCGAGGTCAGGTTGTGGCTCAAGTCGCCCGAGGCGACGCGCTCCGCGACTTTGAGGGTCTGCTCCAGCGGGAGGATGATCTGGCGGGTGATGGCCCATGCGGCCACGAGGCCGAAGATCAGTGCCAGGATGGTCGCGAGCAGCAACAGGTTTTTTGCGTGGGCGGCGTCGGTGTCGCGCACGACAGTTTGGGACAGGGTTAGTTTGTCACTGTGGCTGAGCAGGATGTCGCCTTGTGCGCTCATGGTTTTGAGCGCCGCTGCGCTAGCGACCTGGGAGTCGCGATACTGGCTGACGGCCGCGCGGTACGCTTGCAACGAAACGCCAGCCTGCTGCAGATTGGCCTGGAACTCGGCCGGCAATTGGCCTTCAAGTTCAGTGATTTTCTTGAGGGCATTGTCGATGGCATCGAGGGCCGGCTGTTCGGCTTCAACCTTGCCACTGTAGGTGTAGCCGCGCACTTGGAAGCGTGCTTGTTGGATCAGTTTGCTCAAGCTGACTACGCTGTTGAACTGAGTAACGCTGTCGCCTTGCAGCAGGCTTTTTTCAATATCGCCCACCTTGAGCACGGCATTGTCGGCGGTATCGCCAAGCTTGCTGCGAGCGTTTTCGCGGCTGGCACCGGCTTGCGCCATATCGCTGAAGGCGCGTTTGTATTGATCCACCGCGGCCAATTGCTCGTCGATCAGTGCTGCGTCGGCAGGTTGCTCGATCATTGTGCGGGCGTTCTTGAGACCACTGTCGAGCTTGTTCAGCAGTTCGCTGACAGCGGTGGTGCCTTGTTCGCCGCGGCGCATTTCATAGTCCAGGCGTGCCAGGCGCAAGTCTTTGGTCAGGCTGTTCAGACTGGAGATGTAACCCAGCTTGTCACCTCGGCTGATCACATCACCCAAGCCAGTCCAACCGGTGAAGGTAATCATCAGCGTCAGCAGTAATACCAGGCCAAAGCCGACGGCGAGTTTGGTTTTGACGCTGACATTTCCCAGCTTTTCGGCTAACCAACGATACATGCTGCAAACTCCCCTGGAACAAGGCTTGGACTTATCCACACCTTATCGGCTGCCTGGGAAGATTCTGTAGGACGGAGCAGGTGGGCGTCAGAATAGACGGGCAAGGAGAGCCGTCACGGCCGTTTCAACGCGCAGGATACGTGCACCGAGTTGCACCGGTTGCAAGCCGGCCTTGGTCAGCAATTCCACCTCGTAGGGGATCCAGCCGCCTTCTGGTCCAATCGCCAGGGTGACCGGTTCATCCAGGCCGCGCGGGCAGGCTGGGTAATTCCCCGGATGGCCGATCAGGCCTAACGTGCCCTCGGTCATGGCCGGTAGACGGTCCTCGACGAACGGCTTGAAGCGCTTTTCGATGATGACCTCGGGCAGCACCGTGTCGCGGGCTTGCTCCAGGCCCAGGATCAGTTGCTCACGGATCGCCTCGGGCTCTAGGAACGGGGTCTGCCAGAAACTTTTCTCTACGCGGTAGCTATTGACCAAGACCACCTTGGGCACACCCATGGCCGCCACGGTTTGCAGCACTCGGCGCAGCATCTTCGGGCGTGGCAGGGCCAGCAACAGGGTCAGGGGCAGTTTGGCCGGCGGCGGCAGGTCGAAGCTGACCTGTAACTCGGCCTCGGCGGCTTCAAGGCGCAGCAGGTGCGCGTTGCCCATCAGCCCACCGATGCGGCCGACGCGCAGGTTGTCGCCCACCGCTGCGCGGTGGACGTCCTGCATATGCACCAGGCGTCGATCCCGCAGGATCACTCGGTCGGCCGCGATAAAGTCGGCGTCTTCCAGCAGCAGCAGGTTCACGGTTGGGTCGCTGGCGGCTGGTCGTCGTCGGCGGGTTGGTCATCCGGGTGGTCGCTGCGCTTGCTGATCAGGCCGCTGAACAGGATGCCGATCTCGAACAGCATCCACATCGGCACGGCCAGCAGGGTCTGGGAGAAGATGTCCGGCGGGGTCAGGATCATGCCGACCACGAAGCAGCCGATGATCACGTACGGGCGGATCTTCTTCAGGTACTGCACATTGACCACGCCGATCCATACCAGTAGCACCACCGCCACCGGGATCTCGAAGGCCACGCCAAAGGCGAAGAACAGCGTCATCACGAAGTCGAGGTAGCTGGTGATGTCGGTCATCATCTCCACGCCAGCCGGGGTGGCGGCGGCGAAGAATTTGAAGATCAGCGGGAACACCAGGAAGTAGGCGAAGGCCATGCCGGTGTAGAACAGCAGGATGCTCGACACCAGCAACGGCACCGCGATGCGTTTCTCATGCTTGTACAGGCCCGGAGCGATAAAGCCCCAGATCTGATGCAGGATCACCGGGATCGCCAGGAACAGCGAGACCATCATCGTCAACTTCAACGGTGTGAGGAACGGCGAGGACACATCGGTGGCGATCATCGTTGCGCCGGCCGGCAGGTACTGGCGCAATGGCGTGGAGACGAACGTGTAGATCTGCTGGGTAAAGGCGAACAACCCGGCAAAGATGATGAAGATCGCCGCTACGCAACGCAGCAGGCGGGTACGCAGCTCGGTGAGGTGCGAGACCAGCGGCATGTGCTGGTCGTTTTCCGGTTTATCAGCGCTCATGGGGCTCGCGGCGGCAATGTAGGGTCATGGGGAGCGGGCGACGCGGTGGGCGCCGGTACTGGCTCTGGCGGGGTTGGAGCGGTGTCGGCGGCTGGGGCTGGTGCAATGCTGTGTTCAGCCACCGGCTCCACCGGTTTGGCCGGCTCTTGCACGGGCGACAGGATCTTGCGCGCCTCTTGCTCCAACGACAGGATGTGTTCGTTGTGCAGTTGCCGGCGGATCTCGTCCGCGCCGATTTCCCGTTCAACTTCCTGTTTGATGGCGTTGAAACTGCGTTTCAGGCGCCCGATCCACAGCCCGGCCGTGCGTGCGGCACCGGGCAGGCGTTCCGGCCCCAGCACCAACAGGGCCACGAGGCCGACGAGCAGCAGTTCAGAGAAGCTGATACCAAACATTAGTCAGTGCTCACGAGTCTTTGCGGGTCGGCTCTTCGACTTTTTCAGCCTGCACGTCGAAGGTGCGACGCTCGGTGATCGGCTGGGCGGCCTGGGGGTGCACAGGCTGGGCTGGTGGCACCGGATTGGCCGCAGGGTCGGCGGGCTTTTCGTCGTCGTTCATGGCTTTGCGAAAGCCCTTGATCGACTCGCCCACGTCGGTGCCGAGGTTTTTCAGTTTCTTGGTGCCGAACACCAGCACCACCACCACCAGAATGACGATCCAGTGTTTCCAGTCAAAAATGCCCATGCTGCAAATCCTCTAATCAACGTTATTCAAGCGGACGGGCGCGAGGCCTTTTCGGCGTGCCCGGACAGGCCGAAGCGACGGTCCAGTTCATCCAGCACGGCCTGCGGATGCTGCCCCAGTTGGGCGAGCATGACCAGGCTGTGGAACCACAGGTCGGCGGTCTCGTAGATCACATCGCTGCAGTCGCCACTGATCTGAGCGTCCTTGGCGGCAATGATGGTCTCGACCGATTCTTCGCCGAGCTTCTCCAGGATCTTGTTCAAGCCCTTGTGGTACAGGCTGGCGACATAGGAGCTGTCGGCGTCCGCACCTTTGCGGTCCTCCAGCACCTGGGCCACACGGTTCAGGGTATCGCTCATGTTCAGTGTCCTGCGGAGTAAATGGCGTGCGGGTCTTTAAGCACCGGTTCGACCACTTTCCATTCGCCGTCCTGGAACACGCGATAGAAGCAGCTGTGACGGCCGGTGTGGCAGGCAATGCCGCCGATCTGCTCGACTTTCAGGATGATGACATCCCCATCGCAATCCAGACGCAGCTCGTGCAGGGTCTGCACATGCCCGGACTCTTCGCCCTTGCGCCACAGTCTGCCACGCGAACGTGACCAGTAGATGGCGCGCTGCTCAGCGGCGGTGAGGCTCAGGGCCTCGCGGTTCATCCAGGCCATCATCAGCACGCGCCCGGTCTTGTAGTCCTGAGCAATGGCTGGCACAAGGCCGTCACTGTCCCATTTGATTTCGTCCAGCCAGTCTTTCATGTTCGGCTCCGGCAATTTGCAACAGTGTATAACTGGATCGGCTATCGCCGCACAATCAGATAAACACCCACGGCGACCATGATCCCGGCCGGCCAATGCCCCAATTGGTTCAGCGGCCCGCCGATCGCCAGCATCACGCCACCCACCAGATGCGCCGCGCCCAATAGGCGCAGAAACCAGTCGTCCTTGCGTTTTTGCCACGGTGGCGCGGGGTCTTTGGCGTGGGGTTGGGACATGCGCTCAAGCAGGTCACGGGTCATGTTGGCCAGGTGCGGCAGCTGTTCGAACTGGCTGTGCAGGTTGCCCAGCATGGTCTTTGGACTCATGCGCTCGCGCATCCAACGTTCCAGGAACGGCTGCGCGGTGTTCCACAAGTCGAGGTCCGGGTACAGCTGGCGGCCCAGGCCTTCGATGTTGAGCAGGGTTTTTTGCAGCAGGACCAACTGCGGCTGCACTTCCATATTGAAGCGCCGCGCGGTCTGGAACAGGCGCATCAGTACCTGGCCAAATGAAATATCTTTTAAGGGTTTTTCAAAGATCGGCTCGCACACGGTACGGATTGCCGCTTCGAACTCATTGAGCTTGGTCTCCGCCGGCACCCAGCCCGAATCGATGTGCAATTGCGCCACGCGGCGGTAGTCGCGTTTGAAGAAGGCGAACAGGTTGCGCGCCAGGTAATCCTGGTCTTCCGGAGTGAGGCTGCCGACGATGCCGCAGTCGATCGCGATGTACTGCGGGCTCCACGGGTTGACGGTGCTGACAAAGATATTGCCCGGGTGCATGTCAGCGTGGAAAAAACTGTCGCGGAACACCTGGGTGAAGAAGATCTCCACGCCGCGTTCGGCGAGCATCTTCATGTCGGTGCGCTGGTCGGCCAGGGTGGCCAGGTCGGTGACCTGCACGCCATAGATGCGCTCCATCACCAGCACTTTAGGGCGGCACCAGTCCCAATACACTTGCGGCACATACAGCAGTTGCGAGCCTTCAAAGTTGCGCCGCAATTGGCTGGCATTGGCCGCTTCACGCAGCAGATCGAGTTCGTCGTAGATAGTTTTTTCGTAATCGGCGACCACGTCCACCGGGTGCAGCAAGCGTGCATCGGCGCTGAAACGCTCGGCGGCGCGGGCGAGGATAAACAGCCATGCCAGGTCCTGGCCGATGATCGGCTTGAGGCCCGGGCGAATCACCTTCACCACCACTTCTTCGCCGGTCTTGAGTTGCGCGGCGTGCACTTGCGCCACGGAGGCCGAGGCCAGGGGCTCGACGTCAAAGCGCCTGAACACCTCGCTGATCTTTTTGCCCAGTTGCTCTTCGATCAGCGCCATCGACTGTTGCGAATCGAAGGGCGGCACGCGGTCCTGCAACAGCATCAGCTCGTCGGCGATGTCTTCGGGCAGCAGGTCGCGGCGGGTGGAGAGGATCTGCCCGAACTTGATGAAGATCGGCCCCAGGTCCTGCAATGCCAGGCGCAGGCGCGCACCACGGCTGAGCTCCAGCCGTTTGCGGGGCAGCCAGCGCCACGGCAGTACATAGCGCACCGCCAGCAGGAACCATGGCAAGGGCAGGGCGAACAGCAGGTCATCGAGACGGTAGCGGATTACGACGCGCTGGATACGGAACAAACGGCGGACGGCGAGCAGCTTCATGCGTTATCGCTTGGATCAAGGGAACGGCTTAGGCGCTCGAAGCGCGCCTCAAGACGTTCCAGGTCGAGTTTGGCCTTGTCGAGTTCGCGAAAGCGCGCTTGCGCTTCCCGTTGCCCGACCAGAGTGCGCGATTCTTCGCTCAGGTATTCGGCGAGGTTCTGGTTAAGGCTGGCGAATCCCTGCTGGTACCAGCGCGTGCGGCTGCGCACGTGACCGCTGATCAACTGGGTGGCGACGGGGCCGATCCAGCGCGAGAGCTCGTATTCCCAGTCCAGTTCCAGATCCTGCAGCACGGCGGCCAGGTCCATCAGCACCGCGCTGTCGCCTTCCAGCTCAACTTCGGTGCTGTGCAGGATGGCGGTCTTGTTGCGGCTCAGCGCCAGGTGCAGCAGGCTCGATGCTGGCGCACGCAGGGTGCAGTCGGCGTCGGCGGCCCACTGGGTCGCCAGCATCAGGCCTTCATCGCTGGGCAGGATAAACAGCTGCAAGGCGGGGCTGCGGCAGTCGACGGCGATGACGTTGCCGTTCAGGTGTGCGAGCCGCGCCAGGGCAGTGCTGTCCAGGCGCAGCACACGGTTGAGACCGTGCTCGACGCTGGCGAGAAGACCTTGCAGCAGCATCAGGGCTTGATGCCACGGTGCAGGGCGACGATGCCCGAGGTCATGTTGTGGTAGGTCACACGGTCAAAACCGGCTTCCACCATCATCGACTTCAGGGTTTCCTGGTCGGGGTGCATGCGGATCGATTCGGCCAGGTAGCGGTAGCTCTCGGCGTCATTGGTGATCAGCTTGCCCATCAGCGGCATGAAGGCAAAGGAGTAGGTGTCGTAGACCTTGGACATCAGCGCGTTGGTCGGCTTGGAGAACTCCAGCACTAACAGGCGGCCACCCGGTTTGAGTACGCGCAGCATCGAGCGGATCGCGTCTTCTTTATGGGTCACGTTGCGCAGGCCGAAGGCGATGGTCACGCAGTCGAAATGGTTGTCGGGGAACGGCAGCTTTTCAGCGTCGGCCTGGACGAACTCGATATTGCCGGCCACGCCTTTGTCGAGCAGACGGTCACGGCCGACCTTGAGCATCGAACCGTTGATGTCCGCCAGCACCACCTGGCCAGTCGGGCCGACGAGCTTGGAGAACTTGGCGGCCAGGTCGCCCGTGCCGCCGGCGATGTCCAGCACGCGATTGCCGGGGCGTACGCCCGACAATTCGATGGTGAAGCGCTTCCACAAGCGGTGCATGCCGCCGGAAAGCACATCGTTCATCAGGTCGTACTTGGCGGCTACGGAGTGGAACACCTCAGCGACTTTTTCCGCTTTCTGGCTTTCCGGGACGTTCTTGAAGCCGAAGTGAGTGGTGGGTTCGGCATCGCTGCCTTTGCGCTGATCAGTCATATCGCTGTCACCAAAAGAGAATGCGGCACATGATAATCCCCAAGGCTTGCTTTGTCTTGGCAAGGCTGCAGGTAAGATAGAGGGGCGCCGAGACGTTTTGCCGCATTCACGATGTGCAAGTCTCTATTTTTCAAGTCTCTGCAAGAGGAATCATCGCAATGGCCCGTATCACCGTTGAGCGTGCACATTCCCTGGGTAAAGAAGGCGCACGGGCAAAGGCCGACAAGTTGGCGAACAAACTCAAGGAACAATATGGCCTGGAATCGTCGTGGTCTGGCGATACCTTGAACCTCAAGCGTTCCGGGGTTAAAGGCACCGTACTTGTGGCTGACGATTCGCTGCGTATCGATGTGGAACTGGGCCTGCTGATGTCGGCCATGAGCGGCACCCTCAAGTCCGAAATCGAAAAAGCCTTGGACAAAGCCTTGGCCTGACTACTTAGGGTTAGGGTGCCGATTCTAATTTTTCCTCCTACTTTGTGCCCAAGCCCACAACTCCTGCGGGCCGTTCCTCCCCCCTATTTTGTGTGAGGTGCACCATGGCCAACGTTATCCTGAAGAAAAAAATCGACACTCAAACCCGCGCCCTGAGCGATGTTAAATCCTACGCGCGCAAGATCTGGCTGGCGGGCCTGGGGGCCTATGCGAAGGTCGGCAGTGAGGGCAGCGAGTATTTCAAAGAGCTGGTTAAGAGCGGTCAACATATTGAAAGTAAAGGCAAAAAAGTTGCCGTTGAACAACTTGATGCCGCCAACAGTCAGATTGACCAAGTAAAGAGTAATGTCACTGCGGTCAAAGGTCGGGTAGAAGTTCAGCTGGATAAAGTTGAAAAAGCTTTTGATACTCGCGTTGCAAGTGCCTTGAATCGAATCGGCATTGCGTCTAAACATGACGTGGAGACACTCTCTGCTAAGCTCGAAGAGCTGACGGCATTGCTCGAACGTGTCGCGCGTAAACATTAAGGAGACAACGGGATGGCTGTTAAAAAGAATACTCAGAAAGAAGGCAGCTCGTGGATCGGGGAAGTTGAAAAATACTCCCGTAAGATCTGGCTTGCTGGTTTAGGCGTGTACTCGAAGGTCAGCAGTGATGGCGGCAAATACTTCGAGACCTTGGTTAAAGACGGCGAAAAAGCCGAGAAGTTGACCAAGACCACCGTTGGCAAGAAAGTCGATGCGGCCAAGGCCAGCGCAGGTTCGGCCAAGGCAAGCATTTCCGACACCTGGGGCAAGTTGGAAGAGACCTTCGACAAGCGCCTCAACAGCGCCATTTCGCGCTTGGGCGTGCCCAGCAAAGCGGAGCTGAAGGCGCTGCACAGCAAGGTCGACACGCTGACCAAGCAAATCGAGAAACTCACCGGCGCTAAAGTGGCACCCGTGAAAACCGCCGCCGCCAAACCTGCGGCCAAAACCGCAGCGGCTAAACCGGCCGCAAAAACTGCCGCCAAGCCATTGGTGAAAGCCGCCGCCAAACCGGCAGCGAAAACCGCGGCCAAGGCGCCGGCTAAGGCGCCGGCTAAGGCGGCGGCCAAGCCAGCGGCCAAAACCGCAGCAGCCAAGCCGGCTGCAAAAGCGGCCGCTAAACCGGTCGCTGCCAAAGCGGCGGCCAAGCCTGCGACCAAAGCCGCTGCCAAGCCTGCAGCCAAACCAGCAGCTAAGGCTGCGGCGAAACCGGCCGCCAAGCCTGCGGCGAAAACCGCAGCGGCCAAGCCCGCCGCCAAACCTGCTGCCAAGCCCGCCGCAGCGAAGAAGCCCGCCGCCGCCAAAAAACCTACGGCCGCCAAACCGGCAGCGGCAACCAAACCTGCAGCTCCCGCATCAACCCCCTCTACAGCCAACTCGGTCTCCGCGCCGACGCCGGCTGCCGCTACCCCGACTGCAACGCCGGCTACCCCGACGCCTTCCAGTCAGTCCTGATTTTTCCGGGACATCCAAAAATACCCGGCCTGCGAAGGTCGGGTTTTTTGTACCCGCTGATTTTTGCCGGCGACAACGCCAGCGCCATCAGTTGTAAGTGATCGAAACGGTAACGGCGCTGGCCAGACTCCCGTGGGTGAGGGGTTCCCCGGTTTTGTGGTACGCCGCCGTCAGCGGCATCACGGCTTTATTGCCGGCAGTTGCGATGCTACGGCTGCGCTGGTCCACGGTGCCGTTGGCGGGGATGGTATACGCGGGGGAGCCGCGATGTATGAGCTGCAGGGCTGTTCCCCCCGAGGTCCCGGTATTGGAAAACAGTTGGGCGTTACCCGTTGAAGGGGTGCCGGAGAACAGAAAAACCACAGTGTTGATATCCGACTCGCAGTCGGCGGAAATCTCGAAGTCAAACGCGCCCGTACTGGCTGCCGTATCGAAGTCCGAGACCTTGATGGTAGGCAAGGTAATGGTGCGGTTCTCATCGCCGGCCGCCAGGTTGCAGGTGCCGGCGTTGATCTGGCCGACAAAAGTCAAAGTGCCCGTGGTGGCGGCCTGAACCCCATGGCTGGCCACGCCCACAGTGATTGCCAGCCAAACCGCCGGCGCGCGGGTGTTCATCGCATGATCCTCAATCGGTCAGTCATAGGTGATGTGGACGGTCACGGTGCTGATGAAGGTGCCTTGAGTGACCGTGCCGTTCTTGTGATAAGCGCTACCGAGCGGCAGCACGGCGCGGTTGCCCGAGACCGCCAGCGTGCGTGTGTCTTCGGTGCCGTTGGCGAGAATGTTCTGCACCCTGCCGCCGAGGCGTGAGTACAGCCAGAGCGCAACGCCTGCGGCGCTGCCCGTGTTGGCGAAGATCCGATCATTGCCCGGTGCCGGTGCCCCGGAAAATCGGAACGTGACGTTCATGGCATCGCTGCATTGCGCGGTCAGCTCGAAGTCCCGTCCGCCAACGACAGTCTGGGTGTCGAATGCACGGACTTGCACCGGCTCGAACAGGATCGTGCGGTTGACGTCACCGGCGTCCAGGTTGCAGGTGGGCGTAGGGGCGACAAAACGCACCGATGTATTGAGCAGCAAGTGAAAGCGGCCTTTGCCGCCGTCCCAACGATCTTCAACCAGGCTTCCACTGCTCAGCGTGCCGCTGGTGACGGGGCCGGTTTTGAAGAACAACGCCTCCGCGCTGACATTGCTGTACAGCGGCAACGCATTGCTCTGACTGAACGGGGGCGAGGTGTGCAGTTGATGGGGGTAAACCAGTCCCCTGTGATTACGCACCAGCACGCGTATGCCGACCCCTGGCACACCGGTGTGATACGCCGTGACGCCTGCGCCCGGCACCATCGCCGAGTCGGTGAAGCGCCCGATAATCTGCCTGGGGGTCGAAGTGCGGCAGTTGAGTTCAAAGCTGGGCGCGATGCCGTTGAAAGCCTGCCGGATAATCAGGCTGCCGACGGGAAGGCTGGTGGGAACGGTGATGGTATCCGGCAGGGACAGGCCGTGCTCGGAGTTAGGATATAGCCGACACTCAGCAAGCACCGTGACCGGCGCCCCGACTATCAGCAGGAGCAAAAAATATCTAGCAGTGTGCGTCATGGGCAACCTCATCATCAGAAGCCGGGTATCAAGGGGCGCGTGAACGTGCCGTTCAGCCGCTTGCATCGCGCTCGGCCGCTGGCGGTGGCTGCGCGGCGAGGTCGGCACCGAGTTGGCACAGGTCAGCGTTCAGATGCCGCAAGCGCTGCTTGTTCTGCGCCGTGGCCGCGATGGTGGCGTTGTAGGTAAACCAGCAAGTGGCAGTGGCGGTTGAACCCCACTTGACGGTCAATTTGCCCCGCGCCCGTGAGACCCGAACAAACGCCTTTCCACCTTGGCCGACGATCCCGACACTGGCGCCGTCTTCATCGAATACATCCGAACCGAACGGCAATGGGCTGCCGTCCTCGCGCTGTGTGCTGATCAACAAGGCTTGGCCGCTGACCGTCTCGAATTGCAGCTTCACCACCGAGCCGGCGCGGGGCGCGACGTTGCGCGCTGCGGTCTTGAGTTCGACATCCACGGACAAGTCCTTGGGGTCCAGCTCGACCACGTTCTGTCGATAGGGCGTGAGGTGGCTCACCACCGCCTGGCCGTGTTTGCCGACGTGGGCGGCGTGGTTGCCATTGATCCTCGCGCCCTGGGCGTCGGGTGCCTGGACGATCCCCAGGGTGTCGCCCAGCTCCGGGGCGAAGATCAGGCCGTCGGCGTGCGCAACCAGGCCGCCGGTCATGCCCAGCGACGTCGAGCGGTACGCCTCGCTGTGGCCATAGCTGGCGGACAACACGCCATAATCGGCCTGGTATTTCATATCGGCACTCTGGGTGTTGCCGCTGCCCTGGGTGCGGCTGGTGCTCAGGCCGTAGCTCAGTTGATTGTGCTCGCCCCAACTACCGCCCAGGCTGATCCGCTCGCCGCTGTTGTGGTCGCCACGGTAGGCCGTGCTGGTCAGAGTAGGCGTATGCGTGCCGCTGCCCAGAGGCAGGCTCAGGGTCAAATCCAGCTGTTGATCGACTTCACCACTCAGCACATCACGGCCGCGCTGAACGCTGAGGGTGTAGTGGAGGTTTTTCCAGTGGCCGCTGTAGCCGGCACTGAAGGTCAGGTTGCCCCCTGAACGGTTCCAGTAGTGTTGCGAAGAACCGGTCACATACACCGAGCCGTGGCTCAGGCTTTGATTAAGGCTGATATCCATCCTGTCGCGCAGGCGTGACACGTTGTCCAGGTCGCGTCCGTCCAGGGCATGGTCACGCAGTTGCGCGGCATCGCCCGCCGTCAGAAAACCGGAGGTGGAGTAACGGTAAGCGCCGAGGGTGAAGTGGGTGCCGCTGTCGGCGAAATTCTTGCTGTAGCGCAGTTGCACGCTGTGCCCGCTGCGCGAGCCGTGCCTGGGGATGTCGGCGCTTGAGTGTGTCAGGTCCACGGACAATGCGCCCAATGGCGTGTTGAATGCCGCGCCTGCCAATTGGGCGCGGTAGTCCTCGCCCAGCATCGCCCCGGTGTAGCCGGTCAGCAGATTGCTCAGACCCTGTTGGTAAGTGGCCTGCATCAACTTGGGCGGATGGCGCAGCCCCAGCTCATCCACCTGGCCGACACTTAGCGTGTAGCGCCGATAGCCCGGCCGCAGCAAGTGAGCATTGGCGGCGAACGGCACGATAAACGCGCGCTGGCGCCCATCGGCCTCGGTGATCGTCACACTCAGGTCGCCGCCGTAACCGGTCGGGAAAAAATCGTCGAGCACAAAGGGGCCGGGCGCCACCGACACTTCGCTGAGCAACACACCACGTTGACGCACGCTGACACGGGCATTGGTTTCGGCGACACCGCGCACCACCGGCGCAAAGCCGGTCATGGAGTCCGGCAACATCCGGTCATCGCTGAACAGGCTAATGCCGCGCAGGCGAATGCTGTCGAAAAGTTCGCCGGGGGTATGGATTTCGCCGGCCATCAGTTGTGATCGCCACCGACTCAGTTCGCGCTGCACATAGGTGGCGTTGCTCTGGTAGCCAGCGGCGCCGAGGCTGTGGCTGTAGCTGCCGTTATGTCGCCAATGCCAATCGCCCAGGTTAAGCCCGGTGTTCAAGCCCACGTAGTGGGAGTCCAGCGAGCGGCCGTTGGTACGGGTGGTAAAGGTGTTGGCGTTGTAGCGCACGAACGCTGCGTCCACGCCACTTTCCCAGTGCCTGGGGTCGACATAGCCACGCGCCTGGCGCGTCAGGTAAACCTGGGGGATCTGCAGGTCCAGGCGCGTTTCGCCGATATCGAACTGGCTGCTGGCGCCGGGTAGATAGCTGGCGATATCGGCGCAACGGTCAAACGGTTTGCGCGGGCCGGGTGTGTGTTGGTCGGCGCTGTCGACCTCGATACCGAAGCGTTGCAACGCCTCACGTTCCAGGCACAGCTGTGCCGACGGCTGACCCTGGACGGCGATAAACGTGACGCTCTCGCGCCCGAGCCACTGACCGTTGAGGTACACCTCTGAACGGTAGGTGCCTGGCAACACGACGTTGCCCTGGCTGAATTTCGCGATATCGACCTGCAAGCCTGCCGCGCCATCGGCAAAGAAAGCCGGGTTGAACTCCACATACTCGGCGCCGTGGGCGTCCATCGCCTCGGCGCTGCTCACCAGCAGCAGGCTACGCATTGTCAGACTCAAACCACGGCGTGCCAGGGGCGCGCTGCGGACGCCGGTGGGCGTGATCGCACTCATTGTTAAGCGTTTCCAAAAACAGGTGTTGCTCGGCTCCCGGCATAGGGAGGGTCATGGGGCGACCTTGGCGTTGTGGAGGACCTTCACCCCGAAATCGTCCAGCGTCTGGAATTCCACGCTGGCCATAGCTCCAGGCGGCGCTTTGAGGTCGGGCAGATCGAAGCGGGTGCGAGCGCCGGGCATCACCATATTGCCGGCCCCGGAGGCAGCGGCTTGGCGCCCATGGCGTTGCCCGGCGACCTGCACCTCGACGCGCTCGAAGGTCACCAGGTAAGGGGTCGGGTTGAACACTTCCACCGCCTCGCCGTAGGCGCTCGACACGCGGCGCCACTGCAACTTGGCGGGCGCGGCCTCGGCGCCGTGGGGCAGGCCCGGGGGACGCAGGATCAGCTTGATCCGTGTGCGAAACGCCAGTTGCAGCTGGTTACTGGGCTGGACGCCTCGCGCCTGCGCCGGCACCTCCAGCACGTTGAACCAAAACAGGCTCTCCTGCGCTGGCGGCAACCCTTCGCCGGTGTAAGCCACGCGTACGACCTGCTGTTTACCCGGCTCCATGCGAAAGATCGGCGGCGTGACCACGAACGGGATGTCGGCCAGTTCTGGCGTCGAATGTTCGTCGCCGTTGTCGAGCCAGGTCTGGATCAGCACCGGTACTTGGTTCCTGCTTTCAAGCCTGACGGTGACTTCCTTGTGGGACTGCGGATAGATGATCCGTGTGCTGCTGATCACCACGCTCGCCTGCGCCGATAGCGCGACGACCATGGCGCACAGGGGTGCCAGGGTGTGTCGAATCGAAAGAGTGGACATGGGCGGTCATCCACCAGACGTGTGGCTGAGGCCCGCCACATGGCGCACGCGGGCGCCGAAGTCGCTGATGCTGGTGAACTCGACCTGAGCGGCGCCGTGCGGACGCTGCTGCAGGGTCGGCAGCACAAAGCGTTTTACGTCGCCGGCGGGCAGCAGCAGGCTGTCGTCGGCCGCTTGGCTCGGTGCCTTGCTGAAGCGCTTGCCGGCGCTGAGCAACATCACCGGGCCGAGCGATACGTGATACGGCGTCGGGTTGGCGACTTGCAGGGCAAACCCACGTTCATGGGGGACCAGCGTCCATTGCAGTTTTGAGGCCGCGCGCTCCACTGGATAGGGCAGAGCCGGTGGGCGCAGGAATACCCGCAGGCGGGTGCGGAACGACAGTTGGATCTGATTGTTCTGCGCGGCATCCACGGCACGCGGCGGCACTTCAAGCACATTCAGCCAGAACAACCGTTCACGCGCTTCGGTCAGCGGCTCGCCGGTATAGCGCAGGCGCAGGGCCTGTTGCTGGCCCGGCTCGATGCGGAAGATAGGCGGCGACACGCTGATCGGCGTGTGTACGGTGGCCGGCGTCGAGTGTCGATCACCGCTGTCCAGCCAGGTTTGCACCAGCGCCGGGCGGTTGCCACGGTTCTCCAGACGCACGACTACTTCCTGCTGTTCGGCCGGGTAGACCACTCGCGTGCCGTGGATGATCACGCCGGCCTCGCCGGCTGACGTCCACCACGACAACAGGCTGAAGGCCCAGGTGACCAGCACCCGTTGGGTTTGGCTGCTCATGGCGTTACTCGGCGTACTCGATCATAAAGCCGACCCGCGTGTTGACCTTGCCCTCGGTGGCCGGTCCGCTCGCATACAGTTGTGCCGCCAGGGGGATGATTGCCTGGTTATCGGCGATCACCACGCTCTCGGATTTTTCGCTGTAGACATTGATCGGCGAGCCGCTACGGCTGGTGACTTCGACCTGCACATTCTTGGCGTTGGTGGTGTCGGCCGGGTCGTCATGACCATCGATGTTCAGGCGTCCGGTGGCCACGTCGATGGCGGGGCTGGTTGGGTCGAACGCGACCATGGCGATGCGCCCGTTGGTGCAACTGCCTTCTCCGGGCGCGCCAATGCGAATGGTAAAACCGGTCAGGTTGGCGCGGCTGCCAGCGGTGGCCAGGCGCGCTGCCGAGACGCCACCCAGGTTGACGTCTTTGACCACCGCGCCACTGCCCGGCGCCGCACCTTCGACCGTGCAGGTCACATCGGTGACCAGCCCGCTGAAATTGATCACACCGTCGACGGCGAACGCAGCGTGGGGGAGTGCGGCGGCCAAGGCCATTAGGGCTGCGACGGGGGAGAGAATATTGACGTTCATGGTATTTCCAGGGGTGATTGATTGATAAGGGGCCTCAGTGGATGTGGATAATTTGTATCTAAAAGTTAATGCGCTCTATAGCGAAGCCACGACTTTTAGTTCGAGATAGTTCGAAACGGTGCTGTTTTAATTATGGTTTTTTGCAAGTCTTGTTCGAACTGTGAAAGTTGCTGTAAGCGCTGTCCGTCAGCGGCTTCTGTAGGGCGTATCGATATCCGTTGTGCGGCGATATTGAACCCTGTGTAGGCCTGGGCTATACCGGGCTGGTAATAAGGGTGGATTGTGTAGACCGTTGCGTTACTTATGCGGGTGTCTGTATGCCTACTTCAACTAGCCATGCGTATACCGTCATGTTGTTGGATGACCACGAAATGGTTCGGCAAGGTATTGAGCTGGGCCTGAGTGGAGCGTCCGATATCAAGGTGATCGGTTCTTTTGCCACCGGTCGGCAATTGCTAGACGCACTTGCCCGGCAATCGGCGGATGTCGTGGTGATGGACTTCATTCTGGCACCGGCGGAAATCGATGGTCTCAGCCTGCTGCAGGCGCTGAACCGTCGTTTCAGCCAGTGTCGACCATTAATTGTGTGTTCCCACTACACGCCTGCGACGGTATCGCTGTCGTTGAAAGCCGGATGCTGGGGCATCCTCGGTAAAACCCAGAACTTGACCGAGTTGATCAGCGCCATTCGAACCGTCGCCCAAGGAAGGATTTATTTGCAGCCCTGCATGGTGCCGGCATTGCAGGGCACGCAATCGGTGTGGGAGACCATCAGCCAAAAAAACACCACGGATTTTGCATCGCCATTACGCTTGAATGCCTGTCTTAGCCCTAAAGAACAGGAAGTACTGCGCTGTTTTCTGGATGGCATGTCGGTGAATTCGATTGCCGCCAAGTTCTCGCGCAGCGCCAGTACCATCAGCACGCAAAAACAATCGGCTTATCGCAAGTTGGGAATCAGGAACGACAGTGAGTTGTTCAAGTTCACTCAGCAATTCGGCGCGCTGGGCTGACCTTCCACAGATCGGCGTTAAATAGGATCGTCCAGATAACGCAACGCCAGACGCTCTGTAGCCTGGCGCGCTGGCGCTAACAAATGCGGCGCCACCAGCATCATGATCTGGTAAACGACCACCCGCACCTCGCCCTCGCGATCGAGAATGCGCTGGTAATCCAGGGAAAACAGCAGGGTGAGGGTGATCTGCTCCACCAACTGCCCCAGCGCCTGGGTATCGCTGACCAACTGCCCGGCCGCCTTCAAGCGTGCCAGCAGTGACGCCAGGGTGCGCTTGAGCGCCGTAAGCAGGTTGCGAATGCCCTTGGCCAGCTTGGGCAGGCGCCCGGCCAGGTTTGACAGGTCCTGGAATAGGAAGCGGTAGTGGGCCATGCGCTCAATGATCAGGTGCAGGAACAGCCAGTAGTCCTGGGGCTCCAGTTGCGCGTCGGCCGGTGGGTCGAGCAATGGCGCCAGTTCATTCTGAAAGCGCTCGAACAACCCCAGCACCAAGGGTTCCTTGCCATGGAAGTGGTAGTAGAGGTTGCCGGGGCTGATCCCCATTTCATTGGCCACCTCCATGGTCGACACGTTCGGTTCGCCCTTGTGGTTGAACAACTGCAGGGCGCATTCAAGGATACGGTCGCGGGTCTTCATCCAGTCTTCTTAATCTGATCGTTGAGCTCAGCGCACCCGCACATAGGTGCCCGGCGCCGCTTCCATCGGTGGGTAATTCTGGTTGCCCAGGGCGGTCAAGGTGTCGCGCTGCACGCCCGAGCGTTGCTGGATCCATGCCAGCCATTGCGGCCACCAACTGCCTTCGACATGGTTGGCGTCGTAGTACCAGGCGCGAGGGTCGCTGCTTAGCTTGGGATTCTCGACGTAATTGGCCTTGGGGTTGCCAGGCGGGTTGAGGATGCTCTGGATATGCCCACTGTTGGACAGTACGAAGCGCCGCTCGCCACCCAGCAGTTGAGTGGAGCGATACACCGCATCCCACGGCGTGATGTGGTCGTTGATGCCGGCCACGCTGAAGCTGTCCACCGTGACCTTTTGCAAGTCGATCGGCGTGCCGCACACCTCCAGGCCGCCGGGATGGCTCAGTGGGTTGTGCTTGAAAAAATCCAGCAGGTCGCCGTGCAAGGCGGCGGGCAGGCGCGTGTTGTCGTTGTTCCAATACAGAATGTCGAACGCCGGCGGTTCCTTGCCCAGCAGGTAATTGTTGATCCAGTAGTTCCAGATCAGGTCGTTGGGGCGCATCCAGGCAAACACCTTGGCCATGTCGCGGCCGTCCAGCACACCTTGTTGGTAGGACCGACGTTTGGCCGCTTCCAACGTTTGCTCATCGGCGAAAGGGTGGCGGGGCTGTCGATCTGGCTGTCCAGCAGGCTCACCAGGTAGCTGGCGCTGGAGATGCGGCGCAGCTGGCGCTTGGCTTGCAGATGGCCTTGCAGCGCGGCGATGGTCAGGCCGCCGGCGCAGGCGCCCATCAGGTTGACCTCCCGCGCGCCGGTAATGGCCCGGCACACGTTGAGCGCTTCTTCCAACGCCGCCACGTAGGTGGACAGGCCCCACTCGCGATGCCGCACATCCGGGTTGCGCCAACTGACCATAAAGGTCTGCAGGCCGTTTTTGAGCGCGTATTGCACGAAGCTGTTGGCCGGGCTCAGGTCGAAGATGTAGTACTTGTTGATTTGCGGCGGCACCACGAGCAGCGGCCTGGCGTACTGTTTCTCGCTCATGGGTTTGTACTGGATCAACTCCAGCAGCTCGTTGCGAAACACCACCGAGCCGGGCGTGGTGGCCAAGGTTTTACCCACTTCAAATGCCTGTTTGCTCACTTGGCGCGGCAGGCCATTGTTGTGCAGCAAATCGTCGAACAGGTTGCTCACCCCGCGCACCACGCTATTACCCCCGGAGTTGAGCAGCTCCTTGACGGCCAAGGGGTTGAGCAAGGTGTTGGAGGGCGACACCGCATCGTTGAACAGCGACAAGGCAAAGTGCGCCCGGGCCCGGTCGTCGTCGCTCAGGGTGCTGTCGTCGATCCAGTGGCGGGTCTGTTTCTGCCAGCTCAGATACGCCTGAAGACTGCGCCGATAAAGTGGGTTGAGCTGCCAGGTGGGGTCGACGAAACGGCTGTCGCGGGGGTTGGGCTCATGCACGGTCTCGCCCAGCAGAACGCGACCCAGTTGCCCACCCAGGGCCAGGGCGTGACGGGCGGTATGCACCGGGTTACGCAAACCGTGGGCGGCCACGCTGCGCAGGGTCGACAGCAGGTCGCGGCCCCTCAGGCCGGTGATCGCATTTTGCGCATTGATGAACGCGGCGGGGGTGGGCGCCGGGTTCGTCACGGGTCTTTCTCGCATGAGCCAACACTCCTTCGTCTAGCCATCAACAGGCACGCCAATTCAGAACCATAGTCGGTTCCTGGCAAGTTGCGCGGCGGTGTGGTCCTTACACCGCGGGGCGTGGGTGAATCACTGCGCGCAGGCGCTCCTCCTCCAGGAATTTCATGATGATCGGCGCCACGGCTTCGGCCCGGGTGATCAAAAACAAGTGGCCATCATCGATGATGTGCAACTGCGCGTTGGGGATGCGCCAGGCGAGCATGCGCATATTGACCAGCGGGATCAGTGGGTCATCGTCGCCGGCCAATACCAGGGTGGGTTGGCGGATCTTGTGCAGCCAATGGATGCTGGTCCAGCCCAGTCCCGCGAACAACTGCCAGTAGTAGCCGAGCTTGCCGGCCGAACGCACTTTGCTGGCATGTTCGGCGGCCAGCTTCGAATCGCGACGGAACGAGCCGCCGTAGATCATCGGTGCAATGCGCACCACATGGGACGGCTGGATATAGCGGCGCGGGCTCGCCATCAGCCACAGCACTTTCGGCTTGCCCGGCACCATCACCGCGCCCGCCGCCGTCGCCGCCAGGATCAGCTTCTTGCAGCGCTCCGGGTAGTCATAGGCGAACTGCTGCGCCAGCGCGCCGCCCCAGGACACGCCGACGGCATTCACCTGGCCGTAGTCCAGGTAATCAAGCATGCGCGCGGTGAGCTTGGCCAGGCCAGGGAAGCGGTACGGCCGGCTGGGCGTCGAGGAACCGCCCACTCCCGGTACGTCGAAAGCAATGACCTCCAGGTCCGGGTCCAGAGCCTGCACGAACGGAAACACCAGCTCCAGGTTGGCGCCGATGCCGTTGAAGATCAGCAACGGCGTCAAGTGAGGCTTGCCCGGACGTACCGCCGTGCGGATGGTCTGGCCATCCAGGTCGATGGTACGGAAGATGAACGGTTGCGGCATTGGTGAACCCTTAGGGTTAGAGGGGCAGCTTCAAGCTACAAGCCTTAAGCTGAACTCAATCGGCTTGAGGCTTGTAGCTTGCCGCTAGCGTTCATGCACATAGGTACCTGGCGCCGCTTCGGCTGCGGCGTACGTCTTGTTGCCTAATACCGTCGGCGCCTTCTTCAGCTTGCCCGCCCGCTCGGCCTGCCACGCTTGCCAGTGCAGCCACCAGGAATCGGCGTGCTTGGTGGCGTTTTCCTGCCATTGCAGGGCGGTGCTCGCCAGGCCGTCGCTGGTCTGGTAGCGCGCCTTGGGGTTGCCCGGCGGGTTGAGGATGCTCTGGATATGCCCGCTGCTGGACAACACGAATTCCACGTTGCCGCCAAACAACTGCGCCGACTTGTAGCAGGACTGCCAGGGGGTGATGTGGTCGTTGGTGCCGGCCAGGGCGTAGATATCGGCGGTCACTTGCTTGAGGTCGATCGGCGTGCCGCACACTTCCAGAGCGTTGGGGCGAACCAGCGGGTTGTTCTTGAACAGTTCGATCAGGTCGCCGTGGAATGCCGCGGGTAAACGCGTGGTGTCGTTGTTCCAGAACAGGATGTCGAACACCGGCGGTTCGTTGCCCAGCAGGTAGTTGTTGACCCAGTAGTTCCAGATCAGGTCATTGGGACGCATCCAGGCGAACACCTTGGCCATGTCGCGACCTTCCAACACACCGGCCTGGTAGGAGTGGCGCTTGGCCGCTTCCAGCGTCTGCTCGTCGACGAACAGCGCCACCTGGGTGTCGAGGGTGGTGTCGAGCACGCTCACCATCAGGGTCAGGGCGTTGACCTTTTTCTCGCCCAGCGCCGCGTAATGGCCCAGCAGCGCCGTGCAGGTGATACCACCGGAGCAGGCGCCGAGCATATTGATGTCTTTGCTGCCGGTGATCGCGGTGACCACATCGACCGCTTCCTTGAGCGCCTCGATATAGGTCGACAGGCCCCACTCGCGCTGGGCCTTGGTCGGGTTGCGCCAACTGATGATGAACGTTTGCTGGCCGTTGCGCAGGCAGAAACGCGCCAGGCTTTTATCCGGGCTCAAGTCGAATACATAGAATTTGTTGATCTGCGGCGGCACCACCAAAAGAGGGCGTTCATGCACTTGTTCGGTGATCGGTTTGTACTGGATCAACTCCAGCACATCGTTGCGAAACACCACCGCGCCTTCGGAGGTGCCCAGGCTCTTGCCCACTTCAAAGGCGCCCATGTTGACCTGGCTCGGCATGCCGCCGTTGTGCACCATATCCTTGGCCAGGTGGGACAGGCCATCGAGCAGGCTTTTGCCGCCGGTTTCGAAGAAGCGTTTGACCGCCGCCGGGTTGGCCGCGCTGTTGGTGGGGGCCATGGCTTCGGTCATCAGATTGATCACGAAGTGGCCGCGGCTGATGTCCTGGTCCGACAGGTTACTGTCGCCGATCCAGTCGTGCAGTTCCTTGCGCCACGCCAGGTAGGTTTGCAGGTAACGTTTGTAGAGCGGGTTCTGGCTCCAGGCCGGGTCGTGGAAGCGACGGTCATCGCTTTCCGGCGCCAGCGCCGATTTGCCGAACATGACGTTTTTCAGTTCCACCCCGAAATGGGCGACATGCTTGACGCTGTGCAACGGTTGCTTGATGGCTTGGGTCAGCACTATCTTCGCCGAGGCCAATAAATCCTTTTTGCGTAACGCGATGATCGGGTTCAACCCCAGGGTGTTCTCCGATGCCTGGCGTTTCAAGTCATCGTTGTTCTTGTTACTCATCTACGACGCTCCATTGTCCGAAAGACGAGTACCGGCTACCGCTGCGCACCAAGTTTCGATACACAACACAAGCCAGGTACTGCGACTCGGGTGACCGTTGATACCGCATCGTCAAATGCAGGGAACTTGCCAGTTCCATTGGTTACCCGAGTTTAATTTTTTTCGCAAGCAGGCCAATCATTGGCCACGCGACAGGGCATTCAAGCAGATGAAATTAGAAAATGCTCTCTAAAGAGCAAGACGCCTGACTTAGAGCATCAGGCGTACGACCGACTCACTCGGGTCGCGGGTTTTACCGGCGGCCTTGAGTTCGGCGAGGTAGTCGGCCCACAACGTTTCCTGACGCACGGCCAATTGGTAGAGGTAGTCCCAGGTGAACAGCCCGCTGTCATGACCGTCGTCGAAGGTCAATTTCAGTGCGTACTGGCCGGCCGGCTCGATCTTGGTCAGCCGAACATTCAGCTTGCCGAATTGCAGGATGGGTTTGCCGTGGCCCTGGACCTCGGCGGAAGGCGAGTGCACCCGCAGGAACTCGGCGGGCAGCTGGTAGACCTCATCGGGCCCGTAAGTGAGGCCGAGGGTGTTGGAGGTTTTGTGCAAATTAACAGCGGTGGGGAATTTCGGCATTGGGGACCCCTTGGGCTGCGAGCTACAAGCCGCGAGTTGAATGTGCTCAACGTGCGGCTTGTAGCTTACAGCTTGCGGCTTACAGAATGTACCGCGACAAGTCTTCGTTCTGCGCCAATTCGCCCAAGTGGCTGTTGACGTAGTCGGCATCGATCTTGATTGCTTCGCCATTCTGCGCACCGGCCATGTCGCCGGCGCTGAAGGACACTTCCTCAAGCAGGCGTTCAAGCAGTGTGTGCAGGCGACGAGCACCGATGTTCTCGGTCTTCTCGTTGACCTGCCAGGCGATTTCCGCCAGGCGCTTGATGCCGTCCGCCTGGAACTCGATGCCCAGCCCTTCGGTTTTCAGCAGCTCACGGTATTGCTCGGTGAGCGAGGCATGCGGCTCGCTGAGGATGCGCTCGAAGTCGCCCGGTGTCAGCGCCTTGAGCTCCACGCGAATCGGCAGACGGCCTTGCAGCTCCGGCACCAGATCGCTTGGCTTGCTCAGGTGGAATGCACCGGAAGCAATGAACAGGATATGGTCGGTCTTGACCATGCCCAGCTTGGTGTTGACGGTGCAGCCTTCGATCAGCGGCAGCAGGTCGCGCTGCACGCCTTCACGGGAGACATCGACGCCGCCGGAGTTACCGCGCTTGGCCACCTTGTCGATCTCGTCGATAAACACAATGCCGTGCTGCTCGACCGCTTCGAGGGCCTTGGCCTTGAGTTCTTCCTCATTCACCAGGCGCCCGGCTTCTTCGTCGCGCACCAGCTTGAGCGCTTCCTTGACCTTGAGCTTGCGGCTTTTCTTCTTGCCCTTGCCCATGTTGGCGAACAGGTTCTGCAACTGGCTGGTCATTTCTTCCATGCCAGGCGGCGCGGAGATGTCGACGCCGGACACTTCGGCCACTTCGATTTCGATTTCCTTGTCGTCCAACTGGCCTTCGCGCAGGCGCTTGCGGAACAGTTGGCGCGTGTTGGAATCCGAAGCCGGTGCGGCGTCTTCGTTGAAGCCCATGCGCGCCGGTGGCAGCAGGGCGTCGAGGATACGTTCCTCGGCGGCGTCTTCGGCGCGGTGGCTGACCTTGGTCATTTCCTGTTCGCGCAGCATCTTCAGCGCAGCGTCGGCCAGATCGCGAATGATCGACTCGACGTCACGGCCTACATAACCCACTTCGGTGAACTTGGTGGCTTCGACCTTAATGAACGGGGCATTGGCCAGTTTGGCCAGGCGCCGGGCGATTTCGGTTTTACCCACGCCGGTCGGGCCGATCATCAGGATGTTCTTGGGCGTTACTTCAACGCGCAGTTCTTCTGGCAGTTGCATGCGGCGCCAGCGGTTACGCAGCGCGATGGCAACGGCGCGTTTGGCATCGTCCTGGCCGATGATATGGCGGTTGAGTTCATGGACGATTTCACGGGGAGTCATGGACATAATGTGTGGCGGCCCTCAAGCGCGAATAAGCCTGCGGCTTACTCGGCGAGGTCCTGCTCCTCAATGGTCTGGTTGTGGTTGGTGAACACGCAGATATCGCCGGCGATACCCAGGGCGGTCTCGACGATTTCCCGCGCCGACAGGTCGGTTTTCTTCAGCAGCGCACTGGCCGCGGCCTGGGCGTAGCCGCCGCCGGAGCCCATGGCAATCAGGCCATGCTCGGGCTCAACCACATCGCCATTGCCGGTGATGATCAAGGATGCGTCTTTGTTGGCGACGGCCAGCATGGCTTCCAGGCGGCTGAGGGAGCGGTCGGTGCGCCATTCTTTGGCCAGCTCGACGGCGGCACGCACGAGGTGGCCCTGGTGTTTTTCCAGTTGGCCTTCGAAACGTTCAAAGAGGGTGAATGCATCGGCAGTGGCACCGGCGAAACCGGCGAGGACCTGGCCGTGGTACAGGCGACGCACTTTTTTCGCGTTGCCTTTCATCACGGTATTACCCAGGGAAACCTGGCCGTCGCCGCCCATGACGACTTTGCCGTGGCGACGTACTGAAACGATGGTGGTCAAGGGGAGAGTCTCCACGCAGCGGGGCGAAAATGCCCTGATGGAAACTCATATGGGGGTGGCGGGGGGGATTTCAACCATAGGGGGTGATGGCGGACGAGTGGTGCTCAAGGGTCTGACACACATTCCAGAGCCCGGCAATACCAAGTGTGGGAGGGGGCTTGCCCCCGATGACGGTGCATCAGTAACAGATGTACTGGCTGACACACTGCATCGGGGGCAAGCCCCCACCCACACTGTTTGGTGCTGATTCTGGGTCAGCGGCTCTGGCGCTGTTGTAACAACAGGTTGCTAAACCCGGCCCCGGCCAATTGCTTCTGCGCCACGGTCAGCTGTTCGCGGTTGCTGAATGGCCCCACCAACACGCGATACCAGGTGGCATCCTTCACCGTGCCGGACTCCACTGTCACCGTCTGGCCCAGCAGGATGATCTGTGCACGCACGCGGTCGGCGTCCGCTTGTTTGGGAAACGAGCCTGCCTGCAGGAAGAACTTGGTCACCGGTGCGGCCTTGGTTTCCGCCACTGGCGGTGCCGGCGGCGGGGTGATGCCGGCCAACGCCGCCTGGGCCCGCGCGGTGTCGATTTTCGCCGCTTCTGCCGGGGTGACCGGCGTGGTCGGCACTTGCGGCGTCGGCAGGGTTTTCTCCGGCACAGCGTCAGGCGGCACGATCACTTCCGATTCCGGCAACAGCGTGTAGAAGTCGTATTTCGGCTTCACCGGCGCCGTAGGGCTTGGTGTGGTCTTGTTGGCTTCAGCGATCTTCGAGGCTTTCTGCTGCTCTTGTTTGACCCGTTTGACGTCGTCGCCCTGGCCTGGGTCCAGCTTCATCAGAAACACGATAAAGGCGCCGACCGTAAGGCCGATCGCCATCCACAACCAGCCCGGGATCGGCTTCTTCGCCGGGGCCTGGTAGCGGCTGGCGCCGCGCTTGGGTGCAGGTTTTTTCTTGGCAGCCAACTTACATACGCTCCAGAGTTTCCAGGCCCAACAGTTCCAGGCCTTGCTTGAGGGTCCGTCCAGCCAGTGCGGCGAGGCGCAGGCGACTCTGCTTGTGGGCTTCGTCGTCGGCGGTGAGGATCGGGCAGTTCTCGTAGAAACTGGAGAACAACCCGGCCACTTCGTACAAATAGGTGCACAGGATATGTGGCGTGCCTTTTTCGCCGACGCTGTTCAGCACTTCGCCGAATTGCGCCAGCTTGGCGGCCAGGTCCTGTTCATGGGGGGCGTCCAGCACGATCTGGCCTTCGACTTGGCTGAAGTCCTTGCCCAGTTTGCGGAACACGCCGGCCACGCGGGTGTAGGCGTACAGCAGGTACGGCGCCGTATTGCCTTCGAAGTTGAGCATCAGCTCGAAGTTGAAGCTGTAGTCACTGGTGCGGTGCTTGGACAGGTCGGCGTATTTCACCGCGCCGATCCCCACCACGCGGGCGATGTTGCGCAAGTCGGCTTCGGCCAGCTCCGGGTTCTTTTCCTTCACCAGGTTATAGGCGCGGTCCTGGGCTTCGTTGAGCAGGTCGATCAGCTTGACGGTGCCGCCATCGCGGGTTTTGAACGGGCGGCCGTCGGCGCCGTTCATGGTGCCGAAGCCCATGTGTTCCATATGCATCGGGTGGGTGACGAAACCGGCGCGACGCGCTACTTCGAACACCTGCTGGAAGTGCAGGGCCTGGCGCTGGTCGACGAAGTACAGTGCACGGTCCGCCTTGAGCACGCCACTGCGGTAGCGTACCGCCGCGAGGTCGGTGGTGGCGTACAGATAGCCGCCATCGGCCTTGACGATGATCACCGGCAGCGGCTCGCCGTCGGCGGTCTTGAATTCTTCGAGGAACACGCACTGCGCGCCGTTGCTTTCCACCAGCAGGCCCTTGGCCTTGAGGTCGTTGACCACATTGATCAGGTCGTCGTTGTAGGCGCTTTCGCCCATCACGTCGGCCATGGTCAGTTTGACGTTGAGCAGGGTGTAGATCTGCTGGCAGTGGGCTAGGGAGATATCGCGGAAGCGGTTCCACAGCGCCAGGCATTCTTCGTCGCCGGCCTGCAGCTTGACCACCAGGCCACGGGCGCGGTCGGCAAACTCTTCGGATTCGTCGAAGCGCTTCTTGGCGGCGCGGTAGAAGTTCTCCAGGTCCGACAGCTCATTGCTGGTGATCGGGTTTTCTTGCAGGTACGCCATCAGCATGCCGAACTGGGTGCCCCAGTCGCCCACGTGGTTCTGGCGGATCACGGTGTCGCCGAGGAATTCCAGCACCCGTGCCACGCCGTCGCCAATGATGGTCGAGCGCAAGTGGCCGACGTGCATCTCTTTGGCCAGGTTGGGCGCCGACAGGTCGATGACCACGCGCTGGTTGTCGCCGGCCTTGCGCACGCCGATGCGGGCATCGGCCAGCGCGGCGTCCAGGCGCGAGGCCAGGGCCTGGGTGTTCTGGAAAATATTGATAAAGCCCGGGCCGGCGATTTCGGCCTTGCTCACCTGCGGGTCGGCCGGCAGGGCGGCGATGATTTTTTCCGCCAGGTCGCGCGGCTTCATGCCGGCCGGCTTGGCCAGCATCATCGCGATATTGCTGGCGAAGTCGCCGTGGGTCTTGTCACGGGTGTTCTCCACCTGAATCGCCGGCGTCAGGCCTTCAGGCAACACACCTTCGTTGACGAGTTGGGTGAGGGCTTGTTGGATCAGCTGGCGAATGGTGTCTTTCATGGTGTTCTCTTTCGACCGCAAGCGGCGGCGCGCGATGCGCAGGTGGAAAAACTGGGCATTATCCGTGGCGGGGGCGGGCTTGCCAACCTTCGCGGGACCTGTGGCCAGGCTTAATACAAATCTACCGGGTCTACGTCCAGCGACCATCTCACTTGGCGACCGCTCGGCATTTGCTCCAGCGCAAGTAACCAGCTACTTAACAGGCGATGCAAGGGGGCTCGCGCGCTGGCTTGCAGCAGCAGCTGTGCCCGATAACGTCCAGCGCGGCGCTCCATGGGCGCGGGCACCGGGCCAAGCAGTTCGATGCCGGTCAGACCCAACTCACCAAGCAAACGTTCGGCGGCGCTGCACGCTTCATCCAGAAAACCTTCGGCCTGCCCCGGTTTATGCGCCTCGGCGCGCAGCAGCGCCAAGTGTGCGAACGGCGGCAGGCCGGCGGAACGGCGTTCGCTCAGGGCCTGTTCGGCAAAGGCGAAATAGCCTTGCTCGGTCAGTTGGATCAGCAACGGATGGTCGGCCAGGTGTGTCTGGATAATCACCCGGCCGGGCTCCTCGGCCCGTCCCGCGCGGCCGGCGACCTGCACGATCAACTGCGCCATGCGCTCGCTGGCGCGGAAATCACCGGAGAACAGGCCGCCGTCGGCGTCCAGGATCGACACCAGGGTCACCCGAGGGAAGTGATGGCCTTTGGCAAGCATCTGGGTGCCCACCAGAATGCACGGGTGGCCCTTCTGGATGGTGGCAAACAGTTGGTTCATCGCGTCCTTGCGCGACGTGCTATCGCGGTCGACCCGCAGCACCGGGTAATCCGGGAACAGAATGCCCAGGCGCTCTTCGGCGCGTTCGGTGCCCGCGCCGACCGGCCGCAGGTCCACCTTGCCGCACTGCGGGCAGTGGCGCGGCACCCGCTCCACATGGCCGCAGTGATGGCAGCGCAACTCGCCGTAGCGCTGGTGCACGGTCATACGCGCGTCGCAGCGTTCGCACTCGGACATCCAGCCGCAGTCATGGCACAGCAGGGTGGGGGCAAATCCACGACGGTTGAGGAACACCAGCACTTGCTGGCCGGCGGCAAGGGTCTGGCCGATGGCTTGTTGCATCGGCCCGGAAATACCACTGTCCAGTGGACGGCTTTTCACGTCCAGACGCAGGAAGCGTGGCTGCTTGGCGCCACCGGCCCGCTCATTCAAGCGTAGGAGCCCGTACCGGCCGGTGTAGGCGTTGTGCAAGCTCTCCAAGGATGGTGTGGCTGAGCCCAGCACAATCGGAATGTCTTCCTGGCGCGCGCGCACCAGTGCCAGGTCGCGGGCGTGGTAGCGCAAGCCTTCCTGCTGCTTATAGGAGCCGTCGTGCTCCTCGTCGATGATGATCAGCCCAGGGTTTTTCATCGGCGTGAACAGCGCCGAACGGGTGCCGATGATGATGTCGGCCTCGCCGTCCCGCGCTGCCAGCCAGGACTCCAAGCGCTCGCGGTCGTTGACCGCCGAATGCACCAGGGCGATACGCGCGTTGAAGCGCTGTTCGAAGCGCGCCAGGGTTTGCGGGCCGAGGTTGATCTCAGGGATCAACACCAGGGCTTGTTTACCGGCCTGCAGGGTTTCGCGGATCAGTTGCAAATAGACTTCGGTCTTGCCGCTACCAGTGACCCCGGCCAGCAGGAATGCGTGGAAACTGTCGAAGCCGGCACGAATGGCTTCATAGGCGGCGCGTTGCTCGGCGTTCAGCGGCAGTTCCGGTTGGGCCAGCCAATGTTCGTGGCGAGGGTCTGGGGCATGCTTGCGGATTTCCACCTGCACCAGGCCTTTGGCGAGCAGCAGGTCGAGGCTGTCCTTGCTCAACATCAGCTTGCTCAGCAACTGATGGGCTACGCCATGGGGGTGTTGGGCCAGCGTCGCCAAGGCTTCGCGCTGGCGCGGCGCGCGGGCGATGCGTGGGTCGTCCAGACGCGCGCCAGGCACCGTCGACCAGAAACGCTCCTGGCGCGCCTCGGCCAGTTCGCCCTGACGCAGCAACACCGGCAGCGCCCAACTCAGGGTGTCGCCCAGGCTGTGCTGGTAATACTGGGCGGTCCACAAGCACAGCTTGAACAGCGCCGGTGGCAGCGGCGGCGTGGCGTCTAGGATCGCCACGGCCGGCTTGAGTTTCTCGGCGGGCACTTCGCTGTGGTCGGCAACTTCCACCAAGATGCCGATCATTTCCCGCCGTCCGAACGGCACACGTACCCGCATGCCCGGCTGCAACTGCGCACGCAACACGTCGGCCGGCGCCCGGTAATCGAACAGGCGGCGCAGGGGCGAAGGCAGGGCGAGGCGCAAAATGGCGTCGGGCACGCGGGGAGTCTCATATAAAGGCAGGCGGTGGCGCAGGGGCGCGAGCCTAGCAGAGGAGGGCGTTAATGGGTATGCCGTGGTTTTCTGATGAAAGGGGCTTGCTGACGGTAAGGTCCGCTTGCGCGATTGCAAAGGTCTGGTAGAATCCGCGGCCTAATTACGTGCGGTATTCGACAATAGTGTCGAGTGGCGGCACGCTAGCCCGAGGAAGTCACCATGAAAGCCGATATCCATCCAGCGTACGAAACCATCGAAGTAACCTGCAGCTGCGGCAACAAGTTCGAAACCCGTTCGAACCTGTGCAAGCCACTGGGTACTGACGTATGCAACGAGTGCCACCCGTTCTACACCGGTAAGCAGAAAACTCTGGACACCGGCGGCCGTGTACAGCGCTTTGCTGACCGTTTCGGTGCTTTCGGTGCCAAAAAGGCCTAAGGCCGATCAACTTGGGAAGCCGCTGCGGTTTTTCCATGCTGATGAAAAAGGCGTCCCTTGTGGGCGCCTTTTTTGTGCCTGGGATTTGGCTGTCGGCGGTTCAGGCCGAGGTGTTTTGCCCGGCGCCGGCATCCTTGGTCCAGGTGGAAGTGCAGCGCGTGGTGGACGGCGACACCGTGCGCCTCAAGGATGGCCGCAGTGTGCGCATGATCGGCCTCAATGCGCCGGAAACCGGTAAAAAGGGGCGGCCGGACGAGCCGTTCGCCGTCGCCGCCCGCGAGCGCCTGCAAGCCTTGGTCCAGGCCAGTGACGGGCGGGTCGGCCTGGTGCCGGGGCGCGAAGCCAAGGATCACTATGGGCGAACCCTGGCCCATCTCTACGGCGCCAATGGCCGCAATCTGGAAGCGCAATTGCTCGCCGATGGGCTGGGGTTTCAGGTGGGCGTCGCGCCGAATATCGATCTGGTGGACTGTCAGCAGGCGGCCGAAAACAGCGCGCGCAAAGCGCGAGTGGGGCTGTGGCGGCAATCGCCGGTGCGCTCGGTGGCGCAAATCAAACGTTCTGGGTTCGCAGTCATCAACGGGCAAGTCCGGAGTATCGAACGCAATCGTGGCGGAATCTGGATCGAGTTACAGGGCTCATTGGTATTACGCATTGCACCCGATCAGGCCCGACAATTCGACTCGCGCCTGCTCACTGGTCTGCAAGGCAAGACCGTCGAGGCCCGTGGCTGGGTACAGGATCGCTCCCGGCGGGGTGGCTTTAAAAACCATCAAGCGCGCTGGTTAATGCCGCTGACCGATTCCAGCATGCTAAAAGTGCAGCGCGAATAAAAAATTGTAGACATTTTTTTATAGGATTGTGAACAGTCCAGCCCTTATATCCCGTGGCCTTAGACCAAAGTACGGCGCTTTGGGGCCTTGACACCGGTGACTGCCCAGTCTTGTAGGGGCTTTACGACACGCGTATCCTCGGCGGTCCGTCGACCAACAGTAAAAGCGGAATGCCGATATGTCTGATTTGAAAACTGCCGCTCTCGAATATCATGCCCATCCTCGTCCAGGAAAGCTGAGTGTAGAGCTCACCAAAGCCACCGCCACCGCCCGCGACCTGTCGCTGGCCTACAGCCCTGGCGTGGCCGAGCCCGTACGTGAAATCGCTCGCGACCCCGAGCTGGCGTACAAGTACACCGGCAAAGGCAACCTGGTTGCAGTGATTTCCGATGGCACCGCGATTCTCGGCCTGGGCAATCTCGGCCCATTGGCGTCCAAACCAGTCATGGAAGGTAAAGGCGTGCTGTTCAAGCGCTTTGCCGGCATCGACGTGTTCGACATCGAAGTCGATTCCGAGAGCCCGCAGGCTTTCATCGACACCGTCAAACGCATCTCCATCACCTTCGGTGGCATCAACCTGGAAGACATCAAGGCACCTGAGTGCTTCGAGATCGAAAAGGCCCTGATCGAGCAGTGCGACATTCCGGTATTCCACGATGACCAGCACGGCACCGCGATCGTAACCGCGGCCGGCATGATCAACGCCCTGGAAATCGCTGGCAAAACCCTGGCTGACGCCAAGATCGTTTGCCTGGGCGCCGGCGCGGCGGCTATCTCTTGCATGAAGCTGATCGTTAGCATGGGCGCCAAGCTGGAGAACATCTACATGGTCGACAGCAAGGGCGTGATCCAGTCCGAGCGTACCGATCTGAACCAGTACAAGGCGATGTTTGCCCACCCGTCCTCCAAGCGCACCCTGGCTGACGCCCTGAACGGTGCCGACGTGTTCGTCGGCCTGTCCGGCCCGAACCTGCTGAGCGCCGAAGGCCTCAAGTCCATGGCGGCCAACCCGATCGTGTTCGCCTGCTCCAACCCGGACCCTGAAATCGCGCCTGAACTGGCTCACGCCACCCGTAACGACGTGATCATGGCCACTGGCCGTTCGGACTACCCGAACCAGGTCAACAACGTGTTGGGCTTCCCGTTCATCTTCCGTGGCGCCCTGGACGTTCGCGCCAAGCGCATCAACGAAGAAATGAAAGTAGCGGCCGCCAACGCCCTGCGTGAACTGGCCAAACTGCCAGTCCCTCAGGACGTTTGCGACGCCTACGGTGGCGCCAAGCTGGAATTCGGTCGTGAGTACATCATTCCGAAGCCAATGGACAAGCGCCTGATCACCGTGATCTCCGACGCCGTAGCCAAGGCTGCGATCGAGACCGGTGTGGCTACCCTGCCGTATCCGAAGCACTACCCGCTGCAAAGCGTTGATGATGTGTTCAACGGCTAAGCCGTAGACCCATAAAAAAACCCGGCTCAGAACGCCGGGTTTTTTTATGGGGAAGTTTCAAGCTGCAAGCGGCAAGTTCAAGAACGGCACATAGCAGCTCTTAACTTGCCGCTTGTAGCTGACAGCTTGCCGCTCT